>JBGUME010000188.1:0-2459 GCA_045116695.1 Anaerovoracaceae bacterium
CACACCTGAAGAAATCATCCGCAAACATTCACAGCATGATTACTACGTTTATATGCTTGGCTTTGCTCCGGGACATCCATATGCAGCAAGGTTTGAAGAACCATTCAGCTTTAAACGCAGAGAAACCGCGAGAGTCATGATACCTGCAAGGTCAGTAGTAGTTCAGCAGAATCTTTCAGATCTGATCCCGTTCGATCAGCCTTGCGGCTGGAACATAATCGGGCAGACACCATGTGAGATATGTGATTATTCACGTAAAGATCCGTTCCTTGTACATGCAGGTGAATGGACAAGATACCGGCCGGTATCACCGGAAGAATTCCGGAAGATACGTAAACAGGTCGAAGCGGGAAAATGGAAGCCAAGGATCATTGAATAAAGGAGGACACGATGGGAATACAAGTAATTGACCCGGGGATCCTTACTACAGTTCAGGATGGCGGCAGGATCGGATATCAGCAGTATGGGGTAACTCCTTCCGGTCCAATGGATGAAAGAGCATTTGCTCTTGCCAATCTGCTGACGGGCAATCAAGCCGGTACAGAAGAACTGGAAATGACATTTGCCGGGGGAAGATATAAATTCGATACCGATGCAGTTATCGCACTGACCGGTGCGGATATGAAACCTCAGATAAACGGGGAGCCGATACCCATGTATCAGGCGGTAAGCGTTCACGCTGGTGACGAACTGGCGCTGGGCTTCGCTGAAGTAGGATGCCGTACATATCTTTCAGTATCAGGAGGCATGGACATCCCTCTCGTGATGGGATCAAAGTCGACTCTGACAAGCAAGCATCTCGGAGGAATAGATGGAAGAAAGCTGCAAAAGGGAGATGAAATCACCTTCACAGCAACGGTAAGTGAAATACCGCTTCAGGAAAAAAGAGTGCTGCCACAGCCAGTGTATCCGGCAGAAACGATCAACGTACGTGTGGTTGCAGGACCTCAGGATGACGGATTCTCACGAAAAGAGTTCAGAAAGTTTTTCTGGTTCAGTGCGACTATCGCAAACGAGTGCGATCGCCAAGGCATCAGATTGAACCGTGAAATACCGGTACAACATATTGGGGACGGAAACATTATCAGTGATGGCATAGCCTTTGGGTCCATCCAGATACCACCTAACGGACAGCCAATCATCATGATGGCAGACCGTCAGACAGTAGGAGGATATCCGAAAATCGGCACTGTAATATCAGTTGACCTTCCGCTGCTGGCACAAGCTAAGCCGGGAATGAGGGTGAACTTTATAGAAGTAAGTATCGAACTGGCTCAGGAATTATACCTTAGAGAGTGCAGGTCGAGAAAAGAGATAGAAGAGCGCTGGAGAGCATGAAAAGGAGAAAACAATGTATTCGGTAGATTTGAACAGTGACATCGGTGAAGGTTTTGGCGCTTACACGATGGGGGATGACAATGAGATCCTGAAATATATAACTGCTGCACAGGTTGCATGCGGATGGCACGCCGGAGACCCGATGATAATGGACAAAGTAGTCCGTACAGCAGCAGAAAGAGGAGTAGCTGTGGGAGCGCATCCAAGCTTTCCGGATCTGATGGGGTTTGGCCGCAGAAAGATGAACATTTCCTTCGAAGAAGCTAAAAACTACGTCAAGTACCAGGTCGGAGCCCTTTCTGCTTTTACAAAGACATATGGAGTTAAGATACATCACCTTGCTCCACATGGAGCAATGGGAAATATGTGTCAGGATGATCGTGAGCTTGCCAGAGCGATATGCGAAGCAGTTTACGATATAGACCCTGAGATAATCATATACTATTGCGCTGGTGCAGTTCTCGGCGAGGAAGCAGAAAAGATGGGGCTCAGGACAGCTTGTGAGATATTCGCAGACAGAGCATATGAAGATGATCTTTCGCTCAGATCAAGAAAACTGCCGGGAGCAATGATAACCGATGAAGAAGAGTCTATCAGACGCTGCATCAGAATGGTAAAGGAAGGCAAAGTTACATCTTATTCCGGCAAAGAACTGGACATCAAAGGGGACACACTCTGTGTTCACGGTGACGGACCGAAAGCGATCGCTTTCGTAAAGCGCATACGTGAGGAATTTGAGAAGGAAGGAATTGAGATCCGTACTTTCCGCTAAATAGAGATACAAACGCGTTTATATACAATATCAATTATCACCTGAAATCTAGAAAAGGAGAGAGGTAATGAACCAGAAGAAAGGTGGAATGAGTATTTCCAAAAAGATGCTGATCGCTTTGGTGGGTGGTCTCGTCGTAGGTATTATCTTTATGCTGCTCCATCAGAGCCTTGTAAAGGGCGGAAATGAAGCTGCGTGGATCACGATCAATAAACTGTTGTTCCAGGACATTACAGTTCCGGAAGGTGTAGGGGCAATCGGACTGTTTTATATCATCGGTCAGATCTTCATGAAAGGTCTGCAGGCGGCAGTAGTTCCGCTGGTACTTGTATCACTAAGTCTGGCACTC
>JBGUME010000189.1:0-4550 GCA_045116695.1 Anaerovoracaceae bacterium
GCCAAGGCGGCAAAGAAGAAAGCCCGCAAGAAGAAGGCTGCAGAGGTGCAGCCGGAGAAGAAGATCGACAACTGCGCCGAACTTCTCAACAATGTGTACCACGTACACGCTCCAGCACCTGTAAATAAAGAAGACCGTTCCGTAGAAGCGCTGAAGGCACTCAGAAAAGCTGAAAGCAAGAAGAGCAAGAATACGGGAACAAAGAAAAAATAAGGAAAAACGTTGCAGGGGAGCGCGTTCTCCCCTGTTTTCATTGACTATGAACAGGATAACACTTAACGCTCACGCAAAGACGAATCTGTCACTGGAGATCACAGGGAAAAGACCTGATGGTTACCACGATATAGTTTCTTTCATGCAGGGAATGGGACTGCATGACGTGTTGAGCATAGAAAAATGTACTCAAAAAGCAACAAAATACAATCTGCCGCATTGCACTGTAAATGGCATTGTTGTATATTTATGTACGGACGCAAAAACAATCCCGACGGATATGGACAATCTGGCATTCAGAGCTGTCAAGGCTTTCACGGATGCCATCGGGTTGAGAGACCTTGAAAAATACATTCCGACGGATACTATGCTCATAGATATCCGCAAGGACCTGCCGGTATCGGCGGGTATCGGCGGAGGCAGCGCCAACGCGGCAGTGGTCCTTCTGGGACTCAATGAGATGACCGGAAGGCCGTTCACCCTGAGACAGCTGATGGACATAGGAGCAGAGTTTGGGGCTGATGTTCCGTTCTCGACATTCATGAACGCATACCGAAACCGCGACGTGCTGGCGGGACTTGAAGGCCTCGAAGAATCGAGCGACGCGGCATGGACGTCCGGCATAGGAGAGATCGTCGAACCGGCGGAAAGTGTTCCGAGATATGTCATCCTGGCGAATCCGGGCACCGCGATCTCAACTAAGGCCGCTTACAAAGCATTTGACGAGATCGGCTATACCGCCGCGCAAAAGAGACTCTTCATCAATGACATGGAGAAATACACTCTCAGGGCAGACAGGAAGGCGGCTACACTGAAGCGATTCATGGATGAAAGACTCAACGCAAAGGAGTTGCTGATGAGCGGAAGCGGCCCGACAATGGTCGCCTACTACGATGATGTAAACAAAGCCAGAAAAGGCATGACCGCATTGGCCGAACTGATCGAAGAAGACTGCTCGATCAGAGCATGGCTGACTGACAGCGGCAGATAAACAGGGGGAGATTTATGACAGATATCCAGCTGAAAGTACAGAAACCGTTAAAGGATCTGGTATACCTGGAACTTAAGCACAAGATCCTTACCGGAGAGATCGTATCCCAGACAAGGCTTATGGAGATAGACCTTTCCGAGAAGATGAACGTTAGCCGTACACCTATAAGAGAGGCTATCAAGAGGCTCGCGGATGACGGACTCGTCAAAGTAGAGCCAAGGCGCGGCGCCTACGTTGCCAACATCTCGATCAAGGACATGCTTGATGTGTTCGAAGTAAGAGAGGACATGGAAGGCTTCGTGGCCAAACTGGCTGCCCAGAGGATCACTGATGAGGAAAAGGATGCACTCAGAGAGATAGCCAGAGAATATGAGGAGGCTATCGAGAAGGCTGATGACAAGGAAAACATCATCGCTCTTGATGAGAAATTCCACAACTTCATCGTCCGGTGCAGCGGCAACGAGACGCTGAGCGAGCTGGTCAACTATGTTCAGGAGCTCTCTCTCAGATTCAGATATCTGTACTACGATGACTTCTCACTGTATGAATCGACAGCTGAGCAACACAACCGCATCATGGAGGCCATAAATGCCGGACGCGACAGCGAGGCAAGATACGAGGCTGACGCTCATGTGAAGGCTCTGAAGGAATTCGTCTTTGCCCTCGGCAAAAAGATGGAGGTCATGGGCGAGATCGAATAGTCACGCGAAACAGGCAATAAAAAACCCGTGCATCAGAATAATGCACGGGTTTTAGTATGCCCTGATCTAATTGTTTGTCTGCAGTTCTTCAAGCACGGTCTTGATCTCGATCTGCTGACCGTTACGGCTTACCACGACCGTTACGGTGTCGCCTACCTTGCACTTGCGGACGAGCGTGATAAACTCGTTGCTGCTGCTGATCTCCGTACCGTTGAACGATACGATACGGTCTTTCTCCTGGAAGCCTGCCTGCCGGGCGTTTTCGCCTGTGACCTGAGCGATGTATACGCCCGCGGACTCGAGTCCGTAGTACTGAGCGTTGTCTTCAGATACCTCGCTGATAACGATGCCCACTGCAGGTGTTCCGGCTGCGACCTGAGCGGATCCGCCGTTCTCGATCATGTCATTGATGATGCCGGACACGTTGTTTATAGGAAGAGCGAACGCGAGTCCCTCGACTCCTACCGCGGACGCCTTGGACTCGACGATGCCGATGAGCTCGCCCCTGCTGTTGAAGAGTCCCCCACCGGAGTTTCCGCCATTGATGGCAGCGTCAGTCTGGAGCAGAGTCAGCGTAGTGCCCTCTACTTCAAGAGTCCTGTCGAGCGCGCTGATGATGCCTGTAGTTGCGGTGCCGCCCAGCTGTCCCAGAGGGTTTCCGATGGCTACTGCCAGGTCGCCGACATCCACTGTGCTGCTGTCGCCGATCGTCGCAGTCGTGAGGTCCTTAGCATCGATCTTGATGACCGCGATATCGTTCGCAGGGTCGCTGCCGACTATGCGCGCTGAGTAGGTCTCGCCGTTGTGCAGCGTGACTTCGACTTTGTTGGCGCCCTGGATAACGTGATAGTTTGTCGCGATGTATCCGTCTTCCTTTACGATGACGCCGGAGCCCGCGCCCTGTACGAGCTGCATCTGCCCCCACATGTTCTGGGCTGTGCCGGACACCACGATCTCAACTACCGCGTTCTCGTTTTTATCTACTATCTGAGCTACGGTCAGCTCGCTTCCGGTCGCATCGCCGAGATCCAGCTGCGAAAGCTCGGAGTCGTTCCTCGACTGACGGCCTTCTGCAGCCCCGGTCCTGCCGAGAACTCCGCCTATAAGAGCACCAAGCACGGAACTGACTAACATGGTGATTATCATGCAGGCCACGAGAGCGCCCTTGGTGACATACTTCTTTTCTTTAGGCTTGCTGTGAGCCGGTCCCACAGGAGCCGCATGGGCAGGATCCTTGTACGAGGCGTTAGGCTCTATCACTGTGCTTACCTCCGGCGCCGGCGCAGCAGGCTTCGGAGTTTCTATCTCCACGGTCTTTCCCATTTCCGGCTCCTCATCGAGGTTGTCAAAGCTTACTACATTCTTTTCAAATTCATCCATTCTGATTGCCCCTTCACCTGTGAAAAAACCGCCAAAGCGGCTATATATACTCATCGATTCTTAATTGTACACGAAATATTGTAATTTTCAAATATGACGTTATTGTGTCATTTATGTCAATTTTATATAATTAGTCTGTTATGAAAAAGAACGTCAATCTCAAGATCAAAAGCACTCAATACATTGAGAATCTGAAGCCGAGCGGAGAGGCATTCCGCCGTGAGCTCGAACTGGAGGATTCGATGGAGATCCTGACCGAGGGCACCATGTATTCGCGCAACAACGCGACATACATCTCCTATGAAGAAGCGGAAGCCCTGGGAATGGAGGACATCCGCACGCTGTTCAAACTCGAGGACGGTTCTATTCGCATACGCAAATACGGCAAGGATGATGACGATGAGGGCATGGATATGACACTGACTCCGGGCATCCTCAACATCACCAGATACCAGATACCGATGATGTCGTCTGTCAACCTCGAGGTATACACAAACAAGCTTGAGAACGACCTTGATGAAGAGGGATACGGAACGGTCTCCGTGGACTACAGGATAAGATTCGATAAGTTTTTCTCGAGGCGCAACATTCTCGAGATCGAAGTAAAGCCATCATAAGGGGTAAGAGACATGTATAAGGAAGGTTTCAGCGCAGAAAAGTACATCGAAGAGCAGTCAAAGTACATCCTCGAGAGGATACAGAGCGGCGAAGGCAGGCTCTATCTGGAGTTCGGAGGCAAGCTGGTCCAGGATAAGCACGCGATGAGAGTGCTGCCGGGCTTCGACGAGAACGCCAAGATCAAGCTCCTTCAGAGAATGAAGGATCAGGCGGAGATAATCATCTGCATCTACGCGGGCGACATCGTAAAGAGCAAGACCCGCCAGGACTTCGGTATCACTTATGACCTGGAAGTCATGCGCCTGATAGACGCGTTCCGCAGCTACGATCTTTCGGTCAATTCGGTAGTCGTCACAAGGTATGAGGACGCTCCTTCGGTCAACCAGTTCATGGCCAAGCTTGAGAGACGCGGTATCCGCACATACAAGCACATGTTCACCAAGGGATACCCGACAGACGTGGACACTATCGTGTCAGAAGAAGGCTACGGCGCCAACCCGTACATCGAAGTCTCCAAACCGCTGATCGTGGTCACAGGCCCGGGCGGCGGATCGGGCAAACTGGCAACATCGCTCTCGCAGGTCTATCACGAGTACAAGCGCGGACGCAAGGCCAGATACGCCAAGTTCGAGACCTTCCCTATCTGG
>JBGUME010000190.1:0-7868 GCA_045116695.1 Anaerovoracaceae bacterium
TGAGATCGCTTTCTGTATCTCTGACACTCTCAAGTTCTTCTTCAGTTGCGCTCAGCCTCTCTGCGGTCTCATCCAGTTTTGTCTGGAGCTCCTCCAGTTCTTCCTTTCCTTCCCTGACACTGACTTCCAGATTATCGAGGTTGTGCAGGATTATGTTGATTCCCAGAGTCTTGTATCTGTCCCTGAGACCTATATACTCTGTTGCTTTCTCGGAATCTTCCCTGAGTCCATCTATGCGGCTTTCGATCTCCGCTATGATGTCTCTCACGCGGTCGAGGTCTATCGTAGCTGCTTTAAGCTTGTTCTCTGCCTCTGTCTTGCGGCTCTTGTAGAGCACGACTCCGGCCGCTTCCTCGAATATCTGCCTTCTGTTCTCAGGCTTTGTGCTGACTATATCAGCGATCTTGCCCTGGCCGATGATCGAATAGCCTTCCACGCCGATACCGGTATCCATGAAAAGCTCGCGTATGTCCCTGAGCCTGCACGGGTTGCCGTTGATGAGGTATTCGCTCTCGCCGGACCTGAACATACGCCTTGTCACGGCTACTTCGCTGTACTCAAGAGGCAGTATCCCGCCCGAATTGTCTATGACAAGAGTGACCTCGGCCATGCCCTTAGGCTTTCTGGTCGCGGTGCCGGCAAATATGACATCCTGCATCTTTGAGCCACGGAGCTGCTTGGAGCTCTGCTCACCCAGCACCCATCTAAGAGCGTCGGATATATTGCTCTTGCCGCTTCCGTTAGGACCTATGATGCAGGTCACTCCGTCATTAAGTTCTATAGTCACAGGATCCGCAAAAGATTTGAAGCCCTGCATCTCTATCCTTTTGAAATACACTTACCTATACTCCCTTCGAAAGCGCGTCTTCCGCAGCTGCCTGCTCGGCCTTCGCCTTGCTTTGACCTGTGCCCGTTCCTGCAGTTCTGCCGTTTATCAGCACTTCTATAGTAAAAACTTTGTTGTGATCCGGTCCTGATTCAGCTACCATGCGGTACTCTATCCTGACATTATGATCGGATTCCTGAAGCTTCTCCTGAAGCCTTGTCTTGTAGTCTTTGTTCAGCTTGCCTTCAGCTCCCAGTTTTATCTTGTTCTTGAGAAGCTTGAGTATGACCTCTTTGCCCGCGTCATATCCTCCGTCCAGGATGATCGAACCTATCAGCGCTTCGAACGCGTCTGCCAGGATCGAGGCCTTTTGCCTGCCCCCGCTCGCTTCTTCTCCTCTTCCGAGATAAAGGAAATCTCCGAGTCCCATGTCTGCGGCAGCTTCCGCGAGCGAAGACTCGCATACCACATCCGCACGGCATCTCGAGAGCATTCCCTCATGGGCAGATCCCATGATATTGAACAGCTCCGCCCCCACTACTGCGTCTACATAAGCATCTCCGATGAACTCGAGTCTTTCATTGTTGTGCTCATAGCCCAGCTTCTGCTCAGACGCGTATGAACTGTGCGTGAGAGCGTTCTTCAGGAGTTTTTCATTTTTGAAACGATAGCCTGTGACCTCATACAGTTTTTCGTAATTTTTGGCCCTGGCCATCACTCTTCTCCCTTGCCGGCAAGCGCGTCTGTGCTGCTCACCGCTTCTGTTATCATGCCTGTGATATCGTTGTCGACATAATCCACAGCCCTGTGTATCGCGTGATAGACCTCAGTAGCCTTGGAATTTCCGTGGATCTTTAATACAGAACCCTTGAGTCCGAGTATAGGAGCTCCGCCTGCGTCTGAGTAATCAAAGACCTCTTTGATCTCCTTGATCTTACTGTACGCCAGCATCGCGCCGGCCTTAGCGACGATGCCCTCAGTCAGCTTTCTCTTGAACTCTCTCATGATGGCAAGGCTCATGCCTTCACTGCTCTTGAGGTATACATTGCCGCTGAATCCATCGGTGACTACGACATCGGTCTCGCCGAAAATCACATCGCGGGCCTCGATATTGCCCTGGAAGTTGATGTCCGCCTCCTTCAGCAGGTTGAATGCTGTCTTGTGGAGATCATCTCCCTTGCCTTCTTCGGCCCCGATGTTGAGCAGCCTGACGACAGGGTTCTCGTTTCCCGTGATGCCGCGAACGAAAATGCTTCCCATTATGCCGTACTGATACAGATATTCAGGTTTGGCTTCAACACTTGCGCCGCAGTCCAGAAGAAGTGTTACTCCTTCCTTGCCCGCGCGAGGGAACCATGCCGCGATGGCAGGCCTCTTGATACCCTTTATCCTTCCCAGCGTGAACAGGCCTCCCGCAAGAAGCGCACCTGTGCTTCCGCCTGAGATGAAGACATCTCCCTCGCCGTCCTTGAGCATGTTCATGCCCTTGACTATGGTGGAGTCTTTCTTCTTTCTTACTGCCATTGCCGGGAACTCCTCGTTGGAGATCACCTCGGTGGCATTGACGACCTCTATGTTCTCGCCTTTCCACCTGTTGGCCTTCAGCTGTTTGCGGATCTCATCCTCCGGTCCGAGTATAACGACCGTCTCGCTGATCTCAGCCGCAGCCTTAACAGCGCCTTTTACGATCTCTTCCGGCGCGTAATCGCCGCCCATGCCGTCAATAAGTATTCTCATATTACCCTCTCTCTACCCGGCATGCCTGCGTCTGAGCTGCCCGCATGCCGCATCAATATCGTTTCCAAGTGTGCGCCGCACAGTAACGGCCACACCGTTTTTTTCCAGTATGTCCTTGAATCTCTTTACGCTTTTGCCGTTCGCTGTCTTATATGATCTGCCTTCCACCTCGTTGAGCGGTATCAGATTCACATGCGTGAGCCAGCCTTTGAGGTGCCCGGCGAGTTCTTCCGCGCAAGCGGCTGAATCGTTGAAGCCGTCTATCACAGCGTATTCGAAGGTGATCCTCCGTCCCGTGATCTCCGTGTACTCTCTGCAGGCGTCCAGCATATCGTCATAGCTGTATTTTTTAGCGACCGGCATCGACCTCTGCCTTATCTCCTGATTCGGAGCGTGAAGCGACACCGCAAGGTTCACCTGCGGAAAGTCCGCTGCAAATTCTCTTATCTTAGGGATGATGCCGCAGGTGGAGACCGTGATGTTTCGAAGTCCAAGGCCATAGCCCTTGCTGTCGTGGATAAGGCGTATGAAGCGCGAGACCTCTTCGTAATTGTCAAAAGGCTCGCCCATCCCCATTATCACGACATGCCCTATATCGCTTTTGGTCAGCTTTCTCATGGCAAGGACCTGACCCAGCATCTCTCCGCCTGTAAGGCTTCTGTCCAGACCGTCCATGGTGGACGCGCAGAATGTGCATCCCATGCGGCAGCCGGACTGTGAAGAGATGCATATCGAATTTCCATACTCATATTTCATGAATACGGACTCGACTTCGGTGCCGTCCGTGAAGCGGAACAGACACTTGACCGTGCCGTCCTTTGCTTCCTGCATCCTTACTGCTTCAGGCAGACCTATGTAATACTCCGCGCTTAGTTTCTCACGAAGACTTTTGGGCACATTGGTCATCTCATCGTATTCAGCTGCGCCCTTTGAGAGCCAGCCGAATACCTGAGCTGCCCTGAACTTCTTGTCCCCAAGACCGGTCACGATATCCCCGAGTTCTCCGGGTGTGAAGTCCAGTATGTTTTTTCTGACCTCTGCCTTCTGCATGCGCCGTTATATCCTTTCGACAGCGAGTCCCGTCTTGTGTCCGTTTATGTCGAACTCAGGCAGTCCCTTCTTATCGAAGATATTGACCGCGATGGTCTCATCCATGATGAAGTCCTTCGCTTCTTCGACAGCAGCCCTGATCTCGTCATCTGCGTCCATGAAGATCCTGATCTCATCCATCATCTCAAAGTCAGCCTGCTTTCTGAGCTGCTGGATCTTGGAGATGACCTCGCGTACATAGCCCTGCTTTATGAGTTCCGGCGTGAGAGTGGTATCAAGGATGACGAACACATTGTTGTCCATTCCGACCACGAAGCCTTCCTTGGAGGAGATCCTCACATCGACGAGGTCTTCTGTGATCTCATACTCTTCACCGCCCAGTGTCATCATGACCGGGCCTTCAGTGAGCGCGGCTATCATTTCCTTGGCGTTGATCTTTGCAAGGTTTGCGCCAAAGTCTTTTACATTCTTTCCGAGTATAGGACCGGCCGCCCTGAAGTTAGGCTTGATGCTGAATTCCATATACTTGTCAAGGTCATCCTCGAACTGTACCTCGTGGACGTTGAGTTCTTCCTTGATGAGGTCAGTAAGGTCTCCGATAACGTCTCTGTAGCTTCCGTCAACGATGACCTTGCTGAGAGGCTGACGGACCTTCAGCTTCTCCTGCTCTCTTGTGCTTCTTCCGAGATTTACGAGTACCTTTACGAGGTCCATCCTCTCCTCTGTCCTGTCATCGATGAGGCTCTCATCAGCTTCAGGGTAGTAAGCAGTATGGACTGTGGTCTCGCCTGTAAGCTTTGTATAGATCTCATCCGAGATGAACGGAGCGATAGGAGCCATCATTCTCGCCAGGCCGGTAAGAACTTCGTAAGTCGTTGCGTAAGCGGCTCTCTTGTCGACGCTCATGCCATCGCCTTCTCCCTCAGCGAAGAATCTTCTTCTGGCTCTTCTGATATACCAGTTGGAGAGGTCTCCGTCGATGAATTCGCCGATAGCTCTTACTGTCTTCAAATGATCGTACTCATCCATGGCGTCAGTCGTTACCTTGATGAGTCTGTTGTATTTGGAGATTATCCATCTGTCGAGTTCCGGTCTCTCAAAGTACGGAACATCGAGATGGCTGAGTTCTACCTTGTCGATATTCGCGTACAGGCAGAAGAAATTGTATGTGTTTCTGAGCGTGCTGAATACCTTGCTGATGACCTCTCTGATGCCGTCCTCGTCAAACTTTGTCGGAGTCCATGCCGGAGATCCGTATAACAGATACCACCTGAGAGCGTCAGCGCCGTACTTTTCCATCATCTCAAAAGGATTTACAGTGTTGCCTACGTGCTTGGACATCTTCTTTCCGAATCTGTCAAGGATGAGGTCGTTTACAAGTACGTTCCTGTAAGGAGCGCATCCCTTTACGATGGTGGAGATCGCCATCAGCGAGTAGAACCATCCTCTTGTCTGGTCTATGCCCTCGCAGATGAAGTCCGCCGGGAAGAGTTCCTTATCGAATCTGTCAGCGTTCTCGAACGGGTAATGCCACTGCGCGAAAGGCATGGCTCCGGAGTCGAACCAGCAGTCCATGACTTCCGGTATCCTGTGCATGCTCTTGCCGCACTCTGGGCATTTGATGGTGATGTCGTCCACATATGGTCTGTGGAGCTCGATGTTCATGTCGATGTCCTGCTCTGCGTCAGCGATCAGCTGCTCACGCGATCCTACGCAGTGAAGGTGTCCGCATTCGCACTTCCAGACAGGGATAGGTGTTCCCCAGTATCTGGATCTTGAGATCGCCCAGTCCTTGACATCCTCAAGCCAGTTTCCGAATCTCTTCTCACCGACATATGGCGGATACCAGTTTACTGTGTTGTTGTTTGCTACCAGCTCATCCTTGAGCTTTGTCATCTCGATGTACCAGGACTTGTTGGCGTAGTATACGAGCGGAGTACCGCAGCGCCAGCAATGAGGATAGGCGTGTTCCATCTTCTGCTTGGCGTAGATCTTGTCGTCCTGTGCCAGATACTTGATGATATCCACATCAAGACCGTCTTCCATTACGAATCTTCCGGCCCAAGGAGTCTCTGTATAGCAGCCTCTTTCGTCTACAGGCTGCAGGACCGGCAGATTGTACTTGCGGCCGCAGTTATAGTCGTCTTCACCGAAAGCCGGGGCCGTATGAACGATTCCCGTACCGTCTTCCGTGCTGACATAATCCATGCATGTAACTATGAATGCGTTCTTGTTGTCTTCTACCTTGCAGAACGGTTCTATCTGCTCGTAGGTCCAGAACTCCATGTCGCTGCCTTTGACTTTTTCAACGATTTCGTATTCTTCGCCTGCCAGAACCTTGTCCGCGAGAGCCTCTGCTACCCAAAGCAGATTTCCCTTGTTCTCTCCGTCCTTCATGAGGCACTTGACATAGTCGACGTCAGGACCGACTGTCAGAGCGACGTTGGAGGCCAGTGTCCAAGGAGTAGTCGTCCATGCGAGGAAGTACTCGTTGTCATGGTTTACGCCTGTTCTTCTGAACTTACATGTCAGAGTGTTGACTTTGATATCCTTGTAGCCCTGTGCTACCTCGTGCGAAGCGAGTCCCGTTCCGCAGCGCGGGCAATACGGCAGGATCTTATATCCTTCATAGACAAGACCTTTGTCGAATGCGTTCTTGATGATCCACCAGCCCGTCTCGATGTAATCGTTTTTATATGTGATATACGGATCTTCCATGTCCGCCATGTAGGCCATCTTTTCTGACATGTCGGTCCACATCTGCGTGTACTTGAATACCGACTCACGGCACTTCTCGTTGAACTCCTTGATGCCGTATTTCTCAATATTCTGCTTTCCGCTGAAACCGAGCTCTTTCTCTACCTCGATCTCTACAGGCAGTCCGTGGGTATCCCAGCCGCCTTTACGCTTTACCTGGAATCCCTTCATAGTCTTATATCTGTTGATGGAGTCCTTGAGAGTCCTTGCCATCATGTGATGGATGCCCGGCTTTCCGTTGGCTGTCGGCGGTCCTTCATAAAATACGAATGAAGGCGAGCCTTCTCTTGCCTTTACGCAAAGATCAAGCAAGTCGAGTGCGTTCCATTTTTTGATCTGCTCCGACTGATATTCAGCTACGGGCTTGTCCGATAAATTTTCAAACATATTGATCTTTCTCCTGTTTAATTATTTGCGGTTTTTTCAATGTCATCCATGCCTATTTTGCGCTCTTTTCAGGGGCACAAAACGACATAGTAAACCATCATTTCACAATAGGATATTGTACCACAACAAAGCCCCTGTTTGCACCCAAAAGATAAAACAAAAAGCCTTGTAAACAGGCTTTTTTCGGTGTGCCGCACCATTGACCTGCGGCCTTTTCATGTATAGAATTGTGCAATAAGAAAAGGAGACAAAAATGCCGCTTATTTTACTCGGCCTTCTGGCCATAGTCGGAATAACCATCTACGCTCTTGTCGTATACGGAAGCAGCGTGGATGATGAAGATATCCGTCCTTTTGACGAGCGCTTTTCGGATGCCATCTTTAAGATGAGGGACAGATTCAGAAAAGGAGCCACTTACACTGTGGTGGATGATGATGAAGATGAGGACGAAGAAATAAAAAGTGCCGGTAAGGATGAGGGTCAGACCCTGTTCTTCCCTACCGACGCTGAAGTTGAGAAAAGAAAGCGCGATATCCACTAGTTCTTTCTGGCATAAGTACCGTCCGAAAGCATTACTCTTCCCTTTTCCATATCACAATAGACGTCATACATCAGGCCGCGTATGCGGTCTTTTATTCTGACATCCCTTACAGGACACGCCACCTCGACTCTTCTGTCGAGATTGCGGCCCATCAGGTCCGCAGAAGATATGTACATGACCTCATTGAAAGTTTCGCCAAAGATATATACCCTGGAATGCTCCAGGAATCTTCCCACTTTGTTGACTATGCATACGTTTTCTGTGCACCCCTCTATGCCCGGCAGCATACAGCATATCCCCCGGACTATCATCCTTACCTGACATCCGGCGCATGACGCTTCCATCAGTGCTTCTATTATCTCTCTGTCAGCCAGTGAATTGACTTTAAAGAATATCCTTCCCGCTTTGCCTTTCTGCGTTTCGCGTCTGATAAGGCTCAATATCCTGCTTCTCATCGATACAGGTGAAACCAGCAGCGGACTGTACGTGTCTTTGTCTTTTTTGGATCTAGTTTCGATGCGTTCCTTGCAGATATCTTTGAATAAAGAAGACGCGGCCTTGCCTATCTCC
>JBGUME010000191.1:0-2319 GCA_045116695.1 Anaerovoracaceae bacterium
GGACATGAGAGCGGAAGCGTACTTGACCATGTAGTCAAAATAAACGCCGATCACTATATGCCGGTAAACTCAAAGCTCATACCATACGGAGAGCCAAGGCCTGTCGAGGGGACAGCCTTCGACTTCAGGAAAAAGAAGACACTTGGAAGGGATATCGACGCGGACGATGAGCAGCTGAGATACGGCGGGGGATATGACCACGACTTTGTCCTTTCAGGAGGCGAGACGGAACCGGGAAGCGGCATGCTCAGAAGGGCAGCTTCCATGTACTCTTCAGAAAGCGGCATAAGGATGGATGTCATGACCGATATGACCGACATGCAGGTATATACCGCCAACAACCTTGGCAATGAGCCCGGAAAGGACGATGCCATATACAGGAACCGCGGCGCTGTATGCTTCGAGACGCAGTTCAGGCCTGATGCCGTCAACAGCAGCGATCCGGAAGTACGCAATGCATGCATACTAAGGGCCGGAGAAGAATTCAAATCCGTAACTATATACAGATTCAGTACTATTTAGGGCAAGACCGGGAGGAATCACAATGGCTGAATGGAAAAACTTAGACACTTTGAAAGCATACAAGACTCTTGAAGCATCAGGTCACCGCGTAGATCTCAAAAATGTCATGACCGGGGAGCGTGTAAAGAAGTACTCTGTGCCTATGGCATGCGGACTCGCTTATAATTTCGCTTCCAAGCAGGTAGATGAAGAAGTCCTGGGCATGCTGGCGGATCTTGCCAAAGAGTCCGATCTCACAGGAAAGTTTGAAGAGCTGTACAACGGCGCGATGATAAACACCGGAGAGAAGAGACTCGTGCTGCATCATCTGACACGCGGACAGCTCGGAAAGGATGTCATAGCTGACGGAGTCAACAAAAGAGAGTTCTATAAGGGCGAGCAGGCTAAGATCGCTGAGTTCGCGAAAAAAGTACATGAAGGCAAAATCACGAACGCTGACGGCGAGAGGTTCACTACCGTTGTTCAGATAGGCATAGGCGGAAGCGACCTCGGTCCGCGCGCCATGTACATAGCGCTTGAGAACTGGGCGCGTGCTAAAGGCTGCCTCCTCATGGACGCAAAGTTCATAAGCAACGTTGATCCGGACGACGCGGTAAGCGTTCTCAAGTCTATCGACGTAGCTCATTCGCTGTTCATACTCGTATCAAAGTCCGGAACGACTCTCGAGACTCTGACCAACGAGGCCTTCGTAAAGAACGCTCTTAAGGAAGCGGGACTCGACCCGTCGAAGCATATGCTTGCGGTCACAAGCGAGACTTCTCCGCTGGCTAAGAGCAGCGACTATCTCGCGGCGTTCTTTATGGATGATCATATCGGAGGAAGATATTCCTCGACATCGGCCGTGGGCGGAGCGGTGCTGTCGCTCGCGTTCGGTCCTGACGTATTTGGACGCTTCCTTGCAGGCGCGGCAGAGGCAGATAAACTGGCCGCAAATGCCGATCCAATGAAGAACGCAGCCATGCTGGACGCCCTCATCGGAGTGTATGAGCGCAACATCCTCGGATACGAAGCAACGGCTGTACTTCCGTATGCTCAGGCGCTCGCGAGGTTCCCGGCGCATCTGCAGCAGGCTGACATGGAATCGAACGGCAAGTCTGTCAACCGCTTTGGAGAGCCTGTCGATTATAAGACCGGCCCTGTTATATTCGGAGAGCCGGGCACGAATGGCCAGCACTCGTTCTATCAGCTGCTGCATCAGGGCAAAGACATAGTCCCTCTGCAGTTCATCGGCTATAAAGAGAGCCAGTTCGGAGTAGATGTGGACATCCAGGGCAGCACAAGCCAGAAGAAACTCTGCGCCAACGTGGTTGCACAGATAGTGGCATTTGCATGCGGCAAAGAAGATGAAAACCTGAATAAGCACTTTGACGGCGGCAGACCGTCCAGCATCATAGTCGGAGATCAGCTGACGCCGGAGTCGCTCGGAGCTCTGCTGGCGCACTTTGAGAACAAGATCATGTTCCAGGGATTCCTGTGGAACCTCAACAGTTTCGACCAGGAAGGAGTACAGCTTGGAAAGGTGCTTGCGAAGAGGGTACTGGCGCACGAGACAGAAGGAGCGCTCGCAGAATATGCCGCGCTGTTTGAAATCTAAAAGAAAGTTACAGTTAAGAAAGATAAAATGAGAAAAGAAATAGTTGAATTAAGAAAACTCATGGCTTCGGACGGCATAGACGCATATTATGTGCCGTCCGGAGATTTTCATGGATCGGAATACGTCAACGCGTTCTTCAGAACACGCGCGTTTTTGAGCGGATTTACAGGATCTGCCGGGGATCTGCTGGTCACGGCAGAAGG
>JBGUME010000192.1:0-6703 GCA_045116695.1 Anaerovoracaceae bacterium
GAATATGATGTAGCGCACGGCGCAGGTCTTGCGGCCATCTGGGGATCCTGGGCAAGATATGTACTCAGCGTGGATCCTGAAAGATTCGTCAAGCTGGGCGAGGGAGTGTTCGGCGAGAGCGACCCTGAAAAGACCATCGAAAAATTCGAAGCGTTCTTCAGATCGATCGACATGCCAACGAATATACAGGGGCTTGGCATTGACTTCGATGAGGCAGCCTGCCGCAAGGCGGCCCTCGGCGTCACATTCCAGGATGCCCGTACGATAGGAAACTTCAAAGTACTGAATACAGAAGACATATTCAACATCTACATGATGGCCTCGGGCCTTAAATAGACCGGCGACCACGGAAAGGAAGGGAGGCAGTTATGGACGACAAGATCAAGGAATTAAAGAAGATAATCGACGAGAGCAAGAACATAGTTTTCTTTGGCGGCGCGGGCGTATCCACAGAGAGCGGTATTCCTGATTTCAGGAGCGCCAACGGCATCTATAACCAGGACCTGGGCAGGACAGTCTCACCGGAGGAGATGATCTCGCATACTTTCTATATGAGACATCCTGAGGACTTCTTTGAGTTCTATAAGGACAAACTCATCTACGAGAACGCGGAGCCTAATGACTGCCACAAGGCACTGGCCGAGCTGGAGAAGCAGGGCAAGGTAAAGGCGATAGTCACACAGAACATCGACGGCTTGCATCAGAAGGCAGGCAGCAAGGTCGTGTGGGAGCTCCACGGATCCACACTCAGAAACTACTGCGAGAGATGCCACGCTTACTACGGCCTTGAGAAGGTGCTGGAGTCCAAAGGCGTGCCGGTATGCGACAAGTGCGGCGGAAGGGTAAAGCCTGACGTTGTACTCTATGAAGAAGGACTCGACAACGACGTCATAGACGGAGCAATCAGAGCCATCTCCAATGCTGACACACTCATAGTCGGCGGCACCACGCTGATAGTATATCCGGCTGCCGGACTGATCCATTACTTCCACGGCAAGAAGCTTGTGCTTATAAACATGAGCGCGACCAGTGCGGACAGCCGCGCGGATCTTGTTATACACGACAAGATCGGAGAGGTCTTCGCGCAGGTGATGGGCTGGAAATAGTCAATAGATCTATAATATTAATGTATATATTGCAGGAACGACAGATATGAGCAGAGTAGAACGCAACGGATCGATCGTAAAAGAAAAGGAGCCGGCAGGCATCGGCATCAGAGTTTTAGGCCGTTTGCTGCACGCCATAGGCGCCATTATTATGGTGGCCGTTCTTGTGGCATGTCTCGGTCTGGTGATCCCTAAGCTTGCCGGCTATGACGGATATGTAGTCGTCAGCGGCAGCATGGAGCCCAGTATACCTGTAGGCAGCATAGTATATTCCAAGAAGGTCGATCCTGCGACCCTTCGCACAGGCGATGTGATAGTATTCTTCGGCACTGTCCAGGGCACTACGCCTATCACTCACAGGGTGGTCTTGAACGACCCAACGACGGGTACCATAATCACAAAGGGCGATGCTAACGCGAATCAGGATATAAACCCGGTCACATACGACAACGTGGTAGGCAAGGTGGCTGCCCATATCCCGCATGTCGGATTCGCCGCTGCGGTGTTCACGACGGTGCGCGGTAAGCTGGCGGCAGGTCTGATACTTCTTGCAGCCTGGCTGCTGATGGAGATAGGCAGCAGACTTACAAGAAAGTAAGAAAGGACCAGCTAAACCAAACAGAACGATTCGGGAGATGGCCATAAAGGCTGTCTCCTTTTTTGTTAGCAATATTTTAATAGCAGAAAACAAAGAGACAGGCCGGCGACAATCACCTTTTTCTTTATGCTTTTTGAAAAATCGTTGAAAATACCGGAACATGTCTCTGGATTAAAGCAAGATGACGCCTTAAAATGACGGTTAAAATGACGGTGCGCGATATAGTATTTATATGTGGGAAAGGGCGAAACCATTGGTTTCAGCAGGTTTGCTGTACGCTAATTTCAAAGCGTTAAAAAAACATAAAAAGCGTCAAAAACCGTGAAAATACTGACGGTTCCAATGACGCTTTAGATGATAGTATCTGGACGAAAAATAGAGTATGGGAAAGACTGTGTCAAGTCACCGGGCAGATGGATCCGTGACAAGTGAAATGACGCTTTCCCTACAAGATTCTGAACCGCGGAAATGCGGTGAAACACTTTTGTCAATTAATTAAACCTAATAATAGATACAAATAGCTAAATCAAATAAAGGAGAAGGACAATATGAAAAGCAACAAATCTATTAGACGATTCCTGGCTTTTCTGCTGTGCGCGGCAATAATCATCACTTATATGCCAACGCCAAGAATGGCGTTCGCCGATGATGGCAGTGATGATGTTGCTGTAGTTCAGGAAGAACCTGCACCGGCACCGGAGCCTGAAACGGTTTCAGAGCCGGCTCCTGCACCGGAACCTGAACCTGCTCCGGCAGTAGAAACTGAGCCGGCAGAAGAGCCGGAAGCGCCTGAAGCAGAGGAACCTGCTCCGGGCGAAGACTCTGAAGAGGCAGAGGAGCCTGCACAGGGCGAGGAGCCTGCAGATGCTGAAGAGCCGGAAGAAATCATTGAAGAAACAGAGGAAGAGATCACCTATCCTGCTGTTTCTTTCGAAAAGGAAGTCAACGGAATGACCGTTAAGATCAACGCACCTGAAGGCGCGCTGCCTGAAGGCGCATCGGTCAGTGTCACAACGGTTGCGGCTTCTGAGATCGAGGACGCCGTAAAGGCAAAGATGGGTGATGAATATGAAGTCGTCAAAGCCGTGGATATCACTTTCTTTGATAAAGACGGAAATAAAATTGAGCCTGAGAAGCCTGTCAGCGTAAAGTTCATTTCGGGCAAGATCAAAGAAGCTGACAACGCTTCGGTGCTTCACATCGATGATAACGGCAAGGTTGAGATGGCTGAGAACGGAAACGTCAGCGGAAGCACAGCCAGTTTCAGGTCGGATGATTTCTCTATCTACGTAGTAGTAGAGGGCAGAGATCCGGACGCGAGACTGTTTGTAAATTTCTATGAAGCTGACGGAGAGACTCTCATCGCTTCGATGAGTCTTACTCTGAACCAGTTCGAAGCAGGACAGATGAATGTCAACATCTATGATCCGGGTACCGGCACAATGGAGACAGGCGATGTATTCAAGGGCTGGATCGATAAAAAGAACTTCACTGTTGAGGACGCGGACGACGGAGATACCATTGCTGATGTTCGTGAAAGAGTCAAAACTATGCTCAATGCAGGTACAGTCTCTGATGGCGATCATCTGGACTATTATGCAATGATGTTCAAGTCATATCACGTCTCATACCTTGACGAGCTTGAAGTGACGATTTATACAGACGAAGTTCTCTATAAAAAAGGCGATGAGAACATTCCTTATACATTCCAGTTCGCGTATACACCATACTATGTGACAGGCAGTGATGAGGAAGATGAGACAAAGGCCGCGAACTTTGATGGATGGAAGCAGGTAGCCCCTGAAGTCACACCGGCACAGGTATATGATAATGGCGATGAGATCAATCTGGCGGGATACGATCTTTCGGGAACGAGCCAGACTCTTACAGTGATGGCCCAGGTCGCATATGGACACTGGCTGGTGTTCAACGAAAATGCGTCCGGCGCGTCATATACAGAGCCGCTGTTTGTAGGTACTGATGAAACGCCTGAAGAAGCCGGCATGCCGGCCGCTCCATCGCGTCCGGGCTACAGTTTCGGCGGATGGTACACCGACAGCAGCTGCGCTGAAGGAAAAGAATTCGATCCTACACAGCCTATTACTGAGACAACCAATGTATGGGCAAAATGGGATATGCTGAATGAGGCAAGCTTCAATGTGCTGGTCTGGCGTGAGAGCCTTTCCGGAGGCTATGACTTTGTGAAGTCCGTTGAGATAAAGAACGCAGAGACTGGTTATGTCATGACAGACGCTCTTGAGGCGACAGTGGGCGAATCTTCTGTTATGGTCAATGATCAGGAAGTATTCATCCCGATGGATGATGATGAAAGCAAGGTCTGTGAAGGATTCACATACGAAAAATGTGAGCCAAATACGGAAGACGGCAAAGTCGCTTCTGACGGATCATCTGTCCTGAATGTTTACTTCATCCGCAGGACATATACACTGAAGTTTTATTATGCGAGATCGCAAAAGAGCGGCGGAGAGCCTATATATGAAAGACATAATATAGGAACGGCTAACAATGGAACAATTGCCGGTGTTACCGGGCAGCAAGGCGCATATTATTACACAGCTGAAACGGGTAACAATAGAGTCTATTGGAGAAACAATAGATTTAGAACAAGGGACAATAATAATGGCACAACCTACAGTGGCGCAGTGTGGGAAAGAGTTCAGGCCGGCACCTCCGGAGGGACAGAGACTTATCAGGTCTCCCAGAACTATGAGGGGTGGAATCCGACCAGATGGTCAAATACGACAGGAACCACGAAACCGGGAAGCGCATACGGCGGAGAGGGCAGCGAACAGCGTGGTGGATACACATATTACTATAGGACGCTGACTGCCAAGTACGGCGCCTATATCGGCGATAAATGGCCTACCTATAACGGCACGGATTTTGAAATCTGGAATAACCTAAGGCTTGGCAGCTGGGCGGTAATGCAGAATTCTCAGGCATACCAGCATGATGGCCAGGGAACGATCAAAGGCAAGATCACTACCATGAATGAGCAGATTCTGGGAGATCTGGCCAGCGCAGATGGAAACTACGTGTATGCAAACTACGACACAACTTCCAGCCAGTATGATTGGGTGTATCATATCTACTTTAAAAATGGATCCGGACAGTATGTGCTTTACGAAAATGTAAGTGCCCTGTCCCATGACTCGGGCACCAACTGGCAGACACAGCAGCATCCGCCTGCATATCCGGGAATGACTGAAGTCAGAAGAGAAAGGGTCGGAAACAAGAGAGAGATCAACTATTATTACGATAGGATCACATATCCGATTCTGTTCAAGGATGGCGTTTATGAAAATGGCAGCCATCATGTGCTTAAGAACAATAGCGCAAAAGTTCTGGATTCAAAGGAAGGTGAAGACGCTATTGCATATGAAGCTGACATAAGCGGCTATAATAGCTATGATCCTACAGAGAAGATTTCGGACGGAGCCAATTATGTGTTCCTGGGATGGTATGCCGATGACCAGTGCAAAACCAAATATAATTTCGATAAAATGCCGCTGGGCGGTGTCACCGTATACGCCAAGTGGGTCCTGAAAGAGTACAAAGTTACGCTGAATCCGAAGGCGAATGGCGATGCATCGTTCAAATACATAAACGGCAAGCCTGTCGGAGAATATGGACCAAACGGCGATGTGATGTATGTTGACAACGGAGGAAAGGTCGGCAATGTAGGCGGAACACGCGATTATTACGATCTAATCGGCTGGTTCACGAATGAAGGACTTACGAAAGTATGGGATTTCGAGGCCTTTACAATGAATGATACGATTGTAGGCAAGTATGGCGAATTGTATAAGCGCGATGGAACTGACAGCAGATATGATCCGGCATATCCGGGTACAGTAGGTGAGATCAATCTATACGCCAGCTGGCGCAGGATACTGGATGGTGCAGACGGAATCAATGTTGTCTACACAGCGGAAGGTAAAGATAAAGAGGGCAATACGGTCACAGGTTCTAATGCGCCTGCAGACCCTAACAGCTATTCGGATCAGGCTCAGGCGATCGCGCGTCCTGCGTGCAATGCACCTGCCGCCGGTGAGGGAGAGACCCAGCTTGCTTTCCAGTACTGGGTAGTACAGACATGGAACGATACTGCAAAGAAATATGAGGACAATGACCAAAGCCAGAGAGTCTATCCTGGAGATCGTTTCAGAGTCAACTATGATGACGCCAAGGCAGAAGCGGCGCCTACTCCGGACGATCCGGATGCCATGAAGTATACCATTCGGCTGCGTCCTCAGTATGGTTCTGCTGAAGATGCCACCCCGACACATATCTATTGGTATAACAACTATGTTGACAGCGCAGCAGGTATCATTCACAAGGATGAACCGCTTGCGATCAACCAGTCGGTTGTGATCCAGGGAGCGCCGACGCGCACCGGATATGAGTTCCTCGGCTGGGCAAGAAAGCCTGAGACAAACGCAGACAGGACAGAGAATTATTATACTCACGATGTAAGTGAGGATGATCTGTTCCTCACATATAATAGTGCCACCGGAAAATATACGTATACGACGACCGGCGGTGAAGCAAAGTCCGCAACAGGCGTCTTTGCTGACGAAAGGACTCCATATGACGGCATGTACGCCGTGTGGAAAGCTCTGGATGTCAAGTATACTGTCGAGTACTATTATATGAACGATGATGGCACATATCCGGCCACAGCAACGTCCAGCGATGATACCCGTAAAGCTAAGACTGATACAGATGTATCTGTCACAACTGCTGACAAGGTGCCGAATGATACCGTAAAGTATGCGCTGGACAACTCTGAAACATACAGCGCATACTGGTCGGGCAAAGTCAAAGGTGACGGATCGCTCGTCCTGAAGGTATTCTTCAAAAAGAATAAGTTTACAGTCACCTGGAAGAGCCAGGACGGAAACACAGTGCTTGAAAAGGATGAGAACGTAGCATACAACGTATCGCCAAGCTTTGACGGCGCAGAGCCGACCAAGGC
>JBGUME010000193.1:0-2142 GCA_045116695.1 Anaerovoracaceae bacterium
TGAAGAGACCACAGGCGCTCTTTCCGTGGGCATGCCTAAGATACTCCATGTTGGCTCGCTCTCGCTGACTACTTCACCGGGAGATGAAGCCTGCGTGGCAGCGATCAAATGCGCTAAGAAGAACGGAGCTCTCATCAGCTATGACCCTAACTACAGAGCCGCGCTCTGGGACAGTGAAGAACGCGCGATAGAGATGATGAAGTCGCTCCTTCAGTACACTGACATTCTAAAGGTGTCCGACGAGGAGATGGTGATGCTTACCGGCAGTGATGATTTCGCCGAGGGAAGCCGCATCCTGGCAGGATACGGAATAAGTCTGGTGATGGTCACTATGGGCGGCGATGGAGTTTTCGTAAGACGCGGAGACTATGCCGAGCAGGTACCGGGCTTCAGCGTAAAGGTCGCGGACACGAACGGAGCTGGCGATACTTTCGCGGGCGCCATGCTTGCCCAGATCGTCAGAAGAGACGGCCTGATCGAAGGCCTTACAGGAGAAGAACTCAGATCTTTCGTGACATATGCTAATAAGGCCGCGTCCATCACATGCTCGCGTCACGGAGCAATACCGGCGATGCCGACGGCGGATGAAGTGAAACTATGAATAACAAAGGCAAAAGAAGAAGCAGATTCGATGCAAGGCTCGAGGTCTATTATGACGAGCTGAGGCAGCTTTTCATGGATCTGTACCATGATGAAGAAGCATTCGAATACTTTCTGGATATGCTCCGGAAAAACTTCAGGGAGCGCAAGAAGACTCTCAAGGACGTGGACGCAAGACGCGCGGCGCACCCTTACATGCATCATTCAAACAGGATGATGGGCATGATGCTGTACACGGAGAACTTTGGCGGCAGCCTTAACGGCGTCACTGAAAAGCTGGAGTACTTCAAGGAATGCGGAGTAAAGTATGTGCACCTCATGCCGCTCCTGGACGCGCCGGAAGACAGTGCCAGAAGCGACGGCGGATATGCCGTTTCCGATTTCCGCAAGGTAAAACCGGAGCTGGGGACCATGGAAGACCTCGAGAAGCTCACGAGCGCATGCCACCGCAGAGGGATACGTGTCTGCCTGGATTTTGTTATGAATCATACAAGTGATGAACATGCCTGGGCAAAGGCGGCGAGAGCCGGAGATCCGCTCGCGCAGAGCAGATACTTCTTCTACGACAACTGGGATATCCCACGCA
This sequence comes from Anaerovoracaceae bacterium, assembly GCA_045116695.1. GTDB lineage: Bacteria > Bacillota > Clostridia > Peptostreptococcales > Anaerovoracaceae > Crickella. Next base: position 1,187 of record JBGUME010000193.1, read on the forward strand.
AGTATGAAGAGACCATGCCTCAGGTATTTCCTGAGACGGCTCCGGGCAATTTCACATACTTCGATGACATCGGCAAGATAGTCATGACAACGTTCTACCCGTTCCAGTGGGACCTCAACTACGGCAATCCGCTGGTGTTCAACGACATGACGGACAACCTGCTTTATCTCGCTAACAGGGGCGTGGATATTGTAAGGCTCGATGCCGTTCCGTATATCTGGAAAGAACTCGGCACCAGCTGCCGCAACCTTCCGCAGGTACATACGCTTGTACGCATGATGAACATAGCGTGCAGGATAGTCTGCCCTAGCGTCCTGCTGCTGGGAGAGGTCGTTATGGAACCGAGCAAGGTCCTTCCTTACTTCGGTACAGAAGAAAAGCCGGAATGCGACATGCTATATAACGTCACCACCATGGCGACGATATGGCACACCATGGCGACGCGTGACGTAAGACTGCTGAGACATCAGCTCCAGCAGATAGAGAACGTGCCTTCTAACTGCATTTTCCAGAATTACCTCAGGTGCCACGATGACATCGGCTGGGGGCTGGACTATGAATTCCTGGCGCAGTTCGGAATGGGAGAAGCTTCGCATAAGAAGTATCTGAACGACTGGTTCACGGGCAAGTACTACGGCAGTCCTGCAAGAGGCGAGCTTTACAATGATTCGGAGTGGCTGCGTGACGCCAGACTTTGCGGAACGACAGCTTCGCTCTGCGGCGTAGAATCAGCGCTTTATGAGAAAAACGAAGAAGCTCTCGAGCGCGCGATAGATGCGGATGTCATGCTCCACGCGTGCATGCTGACGCTGCGCGGCATCCCTGTGCTGTACAGCGGAGATGAGATCGGAATGCTCAATGACTACGACTACCATAATGACCCGGGAAAGCAGGCGGACAGCCGCAACATCCACAGGGGAAAGATGGACTGGAAGAAGGCCCAGGACAGGTTCGAT
>JBGUME010000194.1:0-3293 GCA_045116695.1 Anaerovoracaceae bacterium
TGAATCTCTCATGAGTCCCCTCGCCAATCAGTCCGGCATCATCAAAGGCCGCGACTTTGAAAACCAGCCTTCGCCTGTCTATCTCAACAAGTTCGCTTTCTGCCCTGACATGCATTCCGACAGGAGTCGCCGCCAGATGCTTCACATTCATCAGTGTGCCGACAGTGGTCTGGCCCTCTTCCAGGCAGTCCTCAACACTGTCCCATGCAGCAAACTCTATAAGCGCTATCATGGCCGGGGTCGCATATACGGCAAGGCCGCCGCTGGCCAGTGCAGCAGCTGTCACATCTTCAGTAACGGTCAGTTCTTTTGTGCATTTGATACCTGTTTTCAGTTCGCTCATATGTCTTACCTCTTTTTAATGCATGCCCATGAACATCCCAATAACGAATGGCACAAGCCAAATAATCCAGACTGTGACGCTGAATCTATGGAACGTTTGCATGCTGTTTTCGTCTTTTCTCAAAAGCACGGCTGTCGCCCAGATGGCATGGATAAACATCAAGACTATCGCAATAAGCCCTGTGATTCCATGCACACCGGTTAGGCCGCTTGCCGCATCGCCTGCCAGAAGCGTCATGGCATGTGTCCCTGTCGCGTCAAGGATCAGACCAAGCCAAAAGAATACCAGATGGACAGGTCTTAGAACTTTATCTTTGTGCTCCCACCATACTCCGATGGTATAGCATACAAGCGCCAGCGTTATGGCGATGACCGCTCTCATCAAAACCGGCGACATATTACCACCCCGTCTTGCTCATGCCCAGGATGTTCTTGCCCATCTCAAGTATGTCTTTATCCAAAACAGCAAAGGTTATGTCCATATTGTATTCAGGATTCTCGTTGATCCAGTCACGGCACGCACTGAGAGCTGCCTCCCAAGCCTTTGCCTTCGGATATCCGAAAATGCCGGATGAGATGAGCGGGAAGCCTATCGAGTGACAGTCGTTCTCTTTTGCCCTGTCGAGGGACTCCTTGTAGCAGCTGTAAAGATCTTCAGGCTCGTGATTGAGGCCGCCGTGCCAAACCGGCCCGACCGCGTGAACAACGTACTTTGCCTTAAGATCGAATCCCGGAGTGATGACTGCCTTGCCCGTCGGACAGTAGCCGATCTCATCGCATGCCGCGGTCAGCTTACGAATGCCCGCGTACCTGAAAATGGCGCCGCAAACACCGCTGCCCATAGCCAGCTTGCTGTTGGCCGCGTTCACGATACAGTCTGTATCAAGGTCGGTTATCCCGATAAGTCTTATATCTATCGAACTCATAAGTCTCTCCTATTTCTGCATGATCTGGCACATCTGCATCGTCTTGAGCGCCGCCTGGTGCGATTCCGGTGTCACTCCCGCGCAGCACGCAGGGTCTACCGAGATCGTGACCTCCGGCATCACAGCCTTCAAAAGCAGCGCGTTGGATACAACACATATATCCGTGCACAGTCCTATCAGTTCTATTTCTATATCTTCTTCAGCAGCTATCTTTGCGATATCCTCCGCTAGCTTTGTGCTGCCAAATGTCGGTTTCTCGTAAACTCTGGCTTCAGGCAGAAGCTCTGCTATGTCGCTTCTCAGCTTCCAGCCATCAGTCCCTTTGATGCAGTGCTCCACAGGAAGGTTCCTTCCCTCCTGCGTGCTAAGATAATCCGGGGTATGGGTGTCCATGGTCACGAAGATATCCTTCTGATCATACTCACGGATCTTCGCTTTTACGTTTTCTACGATCGCAAGAGCCTCTGCTGTCCCAAGAGCCCCGTCTATGAAGTCGTTCTGCATGTCAACAACGACCAGTATCTTTCTCATGGTTTTACCCCCTGAACTTCCTTTTCATGTATTCTATCCTGAGCTCCTCCATAATGAGCGTTGTCGGAGCCTTTGTCACATAATCAAAGCCGTGCATGGTGCCGTGGGTATCATGGAATTCCACATCTATGCTCTCATCCTGCAGCAGCTTGCTGTACAGGATCCCGTCATCACGCAGAGCGTCAAACTCCGCAACTTCGATGTATGCCTGCGGCAGACCTTTCAGGCTTTCCGCTTCTACCGGAGACCTGTATGCGAGAGGCGTATCCTCTGGATGCGGATTGATCAGATCATTTACCTGTTTGGACAGGCTCGAATTCCAGACCGGCGTGTCCGTATATTTGCGGTATGACTCGCTGTTGCTCCTTCTGTCCAGGAATGGATAGACAAGCATCTGAAATAGCGGCTTTATGCCGGTCCCTCTGTCGCGCGCCATGAGGCATGATGAAACGGCCAGTGTGCCGCCGGCGCTGTCTCCCCCTATGCCTATCCTCTCCGGATCGATGCCTATCTCAGCCGCATGATCATGCAGCCATACGAGAGCCGCATAGCAGTCCTCCTGCGGATACGGGAAAGTGAACTCCGGTCCCAGCCTGTATCTTACAAATGCGGTGACGCAGCCCGCGCCTTTTGCATAGTTTGCGGCATGCTTGTAATGTGACGAAGTCCCTTCAAACACGAAACCGCCTCCGTGAATGTCAAAGAAACACGGAGCCGGATGCTCAATTTCTGCAGGCTCAATCAGCATCAGCTCTATCTCTCCGTCTTTGTACGAAGGGACCTTCACCGTTTTTACGCTCAGCGAAGGATCTTTAAACAGCGCCTTTGGCGGACCTGCCAGTTTGTTGAAACGGGCAGTGACCGCAGGGTTCAAGGACGGAGTGTAAAGACTAAGCGGCAGGAATTCTTTATTTATCGGATATTTGCCTCTCTTCATAATGTTACCAATACCCTTAAGTCATCTTTATGCCAGAATGAGTTCTTTCGCTCTTTCGCAGGCTCCGTATGCAATCGCCTTAGCACGGTCGATGGCCTGCTGCTCTTCTGTTGCTTCCGGATCCGGATCAGAAGGCTGCACCTTGTCCATGACTCTCTGGATCTCCTCTACTACAGAGGTAGCATCCATGCGATTGTCGTTGATGATAAGGTCGAGCCTCTTAAGGTCGCTGACCAGCGCCTGGAGTTCCATGGAGTACAGGATGGAACCTTCGAATTCCGGCAGATCCTCAAGCTCGCTGATTCCCTGCTTTATCTCTCTGCCGGCGCCGGCATCCTGAAAAAGTCCCTGCAGTTTTTCCTTTGCGCCAGAAGTTAGCGTGGATGCCTGTTCTTTGGCAGTCTCCTTAAGCTCTCTAACCTTCTTGCCATCATCCGTGAGTTCTCTGACCTTGCTCACGACTTCACTCGCAAGATCCTTAGCACCATCGCTGGCATCCTCAGCCAGATCTTTTGCTTTGTTCAGATAATCGTTAAAATCACTCATTTTCTTACCTC
>JBGUME010000195.1:0-3329 GCA_045116695.1 Anaerovoracaceae bacterium
CTCGCCAAAGATCGAGAAGATCGAGGTAGTCAGAAGAGGCAGAGTCAGAAGAGCTAAGCTCAACTACATGCGTCAGAGAACCGGTAAGGCAGCCAGGATCAGAAGCGCTGAATAGTGACATGATGCATACCTTAAGCACGGGCTTGGGTATGCATTTTTCTTTACCATCGGTGCAGCTGGCAAGATCCTCGAGAAACGCTCATGCCCGCGCTATGTGCGCTGCTAATTATAAAAAAGAAATGATAGACAACATCAACTGGTACCCGGGTCACATGAAAAAGACCCGCGAATTGATACAGGAAAACCTCAAGGCTGTTGATCTCGTTATAGAGATAGTAGACAGCCGTATTCCTGTGTCCAGCAGAAATCCTATCATTGACGATATAGTTTCGGGCAAGCCGCGCATCATTGTTCTGGGCAAGGCGGATCTGGCTGATGAAGAGGAGACCTCAAAATGGGCGGACTGCCTTTCAAAAGGCGAAGGCGTAAGGCGTGTCATGGCTCTGAATCTGCAGTCCGGCGAAAACATCAAAAAGCTTCTGAAGGCTCTTGAGACCGAGCAGAAGAAGAGAGACGAGGTAAAGTCCGTCAAGAGACCTCTTCGTATCATGATAGTCGGAGTGCCTAATGTCGGAAAGTCTTCACTCATCAACAGGCTTACCGGAAAGAAGTCGGCTCAGACCGGTGACAAGCCGGGTGTGACAAAGGGCAAGCAGTGGCTGTCACTGTCGAATGGCATGCAGCTTCTGGATACCCCGGGAATACTCTGGCCTAAGTTTGAGGATCCCCAGGTGGGGCTGGACCTTGCGTTCTGCGGAAGCATAAAGGATGACATTATCGGCGTACAGGATCTTGGATATGAGCTTATCAAGGTGCTTGGAAGCGAGTATCCGGATATGCTGAAGGAAAGATACAAGCTTGATGAGATATCCGAAGACGCTCTGGAAAACATGGACAATATTGCCAAAAAACGCGGGTTCATTCTTTCAGGCAACAGGATAGATTACGAAAGGACTGCAAGAGCCGTGCTGGATGAGTTCAGGGGCGGAAAGATAGGCAGGATCACTTTAGAACATGTAAAGTAGACTTTACCGTAAAGAAAGCTTTACATAGAAACAGATGACAAAAGCAGAGAGACAGGAAAGAGACATAGCTAAGCTGGCCGAGATGAAGGCTCATGAAGATGAGCTGAGATCGCAGGGCTACAGATACATAGCCGGTATCGACGAGGTGGGCAGGGGCCCGCTCGCGGGACCTGTTTATGCTGCGTGTGTCATCCTTCCTGAGGATTTCAATGTTACCGGCATCAACGATTCCAAGAAACTTTCGGCAAAGAAGCGCGAAGAACTGTCGGATGTCATTAAGGAGAAGGCGGTAGCCTGGGGGATCGGCATAGCCGATAACAATGAGATCGACGAGGTCAACATACTCGAGGCGACAAAGCACGCGATGAAGAAGGCAATCGCGGCCACAAGGCACATGCTGGCTGAACGCGGACTTTTGAGCGGAGAGGATGAAGAACATAAGAAAGACATTCTGCTGATCGATGCCGTAAAGCTCGACGCGGGCATGCAGAGTGAATCGATCATCAAGGGCGATGAGAAGTGCCTCTGCATAGCCGCGGCCTCAATAGTCGCAAAAGTCGCCAGGGACGCGTACATGACAGAGATGGACGATGTCTATCCGGGATACGACTTTGCGGGCAACAAGGGCTACGGCACGGCAAAGCATTACGAAGGGCTCAGGACTCTGGGAAAGACGCCTATACACAGGCTGACGTTCCTTAAGAAGTTTGATGAGAATCCGGAAACAGGACACACATCAGGCAAAGCGGACAAGGAGAGCAAGGCAGTGGCAAAAAAGGTATATGCAGTAAGAAAAGGCAGAACGACAGGCATATTCATGAGCTGGGACGACTGCAAGGCGCAGGTGGATGGCTTTGCAGGCGCGGAGTACAAGAGCTTTGCGGATCCCGCGGAAGCGATGGCATACCTCGGTCTGGCTGAGAGCCCTGAAGGCGAAGACAAGTTCCCTGCAGGCGTCAGAGCCTATGTGGACGGAAGCTACGATAGCAGCAGCGGCAGGTTCTCCTGCGGCGTCGTGATCGTTGAGACCGATGCGAACGGAAAGAGCGAGACGACCGAACTCAACTCCGCCTTCGATGATGAAGAGGCAGCTCAGCAGAGAAACGTGGCAGGCGAGATAATGGGATCCAAGATCGCGATCGACTGGTGCAGGGCCAATGGCATCAAAGCAGTCGAGATCTATCACGATTATGAAGGTATCGGAGCCTGGGCTGACAGACGCTGGAAGGCAAACAATCCACTGACTCAGGGATACAGAGACTTTGTGGAAGAGGCCAGAAAGAGCATGGATATCACATTCGTGAAGGTCAAGGCTCATGCGGGAAACAAGTACAATGAACTCGCTGATAAGCTGGCAAAAAAAGCCCTGGAGGAATAATAAAAACGCGCTATTGTCGAATAAATAAAAATAGGGGTGGAAATCCGGACTGTTTTCATTTACAATAGACAACAGCGACGCGGTCTATTAGCTCAGTTGGGAGAGCGACAGGGTGACAACCTGTAGGTCATTGGTTCAAGTCCAATATAGGCCACCATGAAGGCAGGACTCACAAAGTCCTGTCTTTTTTATTACCGAGTATGGCTCTCCTCATTGAGATATGGGCAAAATACAGGTATAATTAACAAGTTATAACTATAAAAAAGCAGGCATACAATGTTCAGAAACGATTACAATAAGACATCTGACGGAGCGGCCGCAAAGGTCGCTTTCATGAATAAGGATCCGCTGGCGTACTTTGTGGTATCCATGCTGGCAGGAGCATATATCGGCATTGGCGTACTGCTCGCATTCACATCGGGCGGACTGCTCACAGGACAGCCTCACGCAAGGATAGTCATGGGACTCACATTCGGCGTCGCCCTGAGCCTTGTGGTCATGGCGGGAGCCGAGCTCTTTACCGGAAACAACCTTGCGATGGCGGCGGGCCTTCTGGATAAGAAGGTAAGCTGGAAGGACGCGCTCAGGCTCTGGTGCATATGTTGGGTCGGAAATCTCGCAGGAGGCATCATCCTCGGAGGTATCTACAGCCTGACAGGACTTTGCACCGGACCGGTAGGAGAGTTCATGGTATCCGCAGCCGCGACTAAGATGGGGCTTGGACCTGCTGCTCTCTTTGCCAGAGGCATACTCTGTAATTTCCTGGTATGCCTGGCAGTATGGTGCGCGGGCAGGGCTTCATCCGACGCCGGCAAGCTGATCATGGTGTTCTGGTGCCTCTTCGCGTTCATCACAACGGGATTTGA
>JBGUME010000196.1:0-7885 GCA_045116695.1 Anaerovoracaceae bacterium
TTGCATACGAGCACAGTGCCCGGCGCCACCTTGCTGATCTCGACATCCTGTATCCCCAGCAGCTTCTTGAGGATGCACACCTTGACGTCGGCGATATCCGACGCTCTCTGGCGCATCATCTCGTCGTCCATTGCGGAGAACATCCCGTGGAACATGTCGCAGACAGCCGTAAGCGCGGATTCAGCGCACTGGCCGGCGTCTATCATGCTGAACATTTCTCCGGACATCGCAGGATCCTGGATCATGACAGCATGGCCCATAAGAATGTCAGCTTCCTGAGGCCCTATATTCTTTCTTACGTCTTCTGCCATCGCGAATGTCTCTTCAACAAAGTCGTCTATGGCTTTCTGAAAACGATCCTTCTCCGCGGCTGTATCTGAAACCAGTTTTGCCTCAAAAGAAAGATCCTGTTCGACAATGCGGCAGATGCTGCCGATTCCGATTCCGCGTGACGCGGCTATTCCCTTATACATTTTTTGTCCTCCGTTTTTAAAATGCTCCCCCGCAAAAACGCAGGGGAGCACGTGAAGTATGGTCTTTTATTATTCGCCCATGCCGGACTCAATGAATTCAGAGAGTTCAGCGAGTGCTTTTTCTTCATCCGGACCTTCGCATACAAGCTCGATCTCCGAATTGTATTTAATGCAAGCGGTCATAAGGAACATGACGCTCTTGCAGTCGAATGCTTTTCCATTGAAATTGACTTTTACACTGCTCTCGTATTCCGCTGCCATTTTCGCAAGACGGCTGGCAGGGCGCATGTGCATTCCCAGTGGGTCACTGATTACGATTTTCTTTGATACCATAATGTTCTCCTTTTTGTTCTACTGCCCATATGACCGGCGCGGTAAACCGCCTCGGTCATATAGGCTGAATCATTAAGTCTAAGGATCGTGTGCGGGACCTGCCTGACAGCAAAGCGCTTTTTCAGCAGGAAGCCTTTAACAAGTCTTCTTAGCTGATCAAGTCGGGGCTTGGCTGTCACAGCAAGAAGGTTTCTTCCGCACTCTTGTTAATGATTATATTTTAGAACAGTCCGATACTGAATGCAAATGCGATCAGAACGGATATAGGGCCTGTTACGATACGGGAGAACAGAACTGCCGGAACACCATACTCGATGGTCTCTGGCTCTGCCTCTCCGAGGGACAGACCAACCGGTACGAAGTCGCATCCTACCTGTCCGTCGATAGCGAACAGAGCCGGAAGTGCGTACTGTGCAGGGATAGCTCCTACTGCGAACTGCTCACCCATGAGTACGCCTACGATCTGCGCGATTACAGCTCCAGGTCCGAGGATCGGCGACAGGAACGGCAGCGAGCAGATGAAGCAGATGACCAGCATGCCAGGAAGTGTTCCTGCCAGAGGTGCGATCGTGTTAGCGATAACGTTACCAAGTCCGCTGGCGCTGATGATACCAAGGATAGTACTTGTAAACGCCATGAACGGGAGAATGTTCTTGATGACCATCTCGATGGTCTCACGGCCGGCCTGGAAGAACTGGCCTACTACGTAACCTACTCCCTTACCGAGGCGAACTACGAATCCCTGCTTCTTGCCTTCGTTGGCAGCAGCGATCTCAGCCTTAGCCTCAGCCTTTGTCTTAGGTCCCTTGTCAGCTGCTTCAGCTGCTGCGGCTGCAGGTGCTGCTGCGGCTGCTGCGGCTGCTTCGCCGAGAACCTCGATGTCCTTTTCCTTTACAGCGGAGCAATAGATGTCCGGTGTAATGAACTGAGCGAGAGGGCCGGACTGTCCTACAGGCATCAGGTTAACTGTGTAGATACCCTTCTTAGGATAGACGCCGCATCTTGCTGTTCCGCCGCAGTCAACGACTGCGATCATGATCTCGTCATCAGGGAGAGTTGTCTTCCATCCGTCAACAGCAACGCCGCCGGAAAGGTCAGCGAGAGCCTGAGCTACTGGATGGATTCCGCCGCCTGTTACGCTAAGTACAGTGTGGCATTTTTCTGTTGGTGTAACTGTGAGAGGGCCGCCCCAGCCGCCGTCTCCAGCGTTGATCTTAATAGTCTTATACATGTCTTTTCCTCCCCTCACTAATTGTTCCTTGTCATGAACGCATAGATCCTTTCAGTGAGAAGACCCCTGATAAGAATGACTATGAGACCTACGATGAAATAACGAACAGCGAGTCCGCCGACGCTGAGTCCTGCTCTCTGCAGACCTTCAGCAATGCCGAGGTATACAAACAGCTCACCTGCGTTTGCGTGCGGGAAGAGTCCTGTGATCGGGTGTACGAAACTTACTGTCGCGTCATAGTAAGCAGGTTTATACTTCTCCTCTACGAAACGGCCGAATGTGTAGCACATCGGGTTTCCGAGGAAGAATACTGCCATGAGCGGGAGCAGCGTATACCTGAGGACCGCGAATCTGGTGATTCTCTTAGCAAAGGCTTCTACCTTTTCAGTTCCGACAAGCTTGATGATCGAGTTGACGAATGTCATCAGGCAGACAACCATAGGGATGATGCCCGATACCCAACCCATGAAGGTCTCGCCGCCGGCAGTGAACAGTGACATAAAGCCTTCTGCCAGTTTGCTAATAAATTCCATAAAATCCTCCATTCGATTTAGCTCTGTCTCCATACAATACTTATATGGATCCAACGTACTTATATGTAGCACCGGCCTGCAGCAGTATTAGCCCCTATTGCTTTTATCCGGTGATGCATAACGAAATGATCTATCTGAGCTTCTTTCCCTTTTTGCCTCTCTTTGTTTCCATGTAGGCTTCCTGCTCTCTTGTCAGCTCCCTGTCGGTGAGTCTGACCTCAAGCGCCTCAAAAGCTCTGAAGTATCCCTGCAGTCTCTTCCATTCTTTTTTGTCGAGTCCTGCCGCGATGTCAAGGAATGTATAGATGCTGTTGCCTACCAGAGGCTCTCCCATGAGAGTTTCTTTTTTATGGAAGCGGGACAGTATGCCGATCCCGTCCATTACTTCTACCCCTGTGATGATGCCTTCACTGTCACAGGCAACTATGGCAACATGTCCGTCCAGGAACCTTCCGCGTTTCTGCCCCATGCCTACGTTTCCGAGCTGGTGCATCCTGCGTACCGCTTTTCTGTAATCCTGGATCTGAAGAAATCCTCCGATGGACTGCATTATGATCAGGATGAGTATTATCAGAAGAAGAACGGATACTCCCGGGAGTTTCATTATATTTCCTCCTGTTCGAACAAATTATCCCATTTTCGATGTAATCATTTTAACCTCTATAATTCAAATTATCAAGAATTATGTTCTGAGCATATGATTTAATTGTTAGCGCTCGCTCTCTCTTTGTAATCTTTTGTTTCAATGTTTCGGCAATACAGCGACATTTATGCATATACTTCTATTATCAAAGCCTTTGGGCATTTTGGAAGCAGAAAAAATGTAAAAATAATTGTCGATATCTACGCAAATGTTCTTGACAAATGTTTAAATATACACTATGATGAACTCGAAAAATGGAACCATAGCATGTTTTTGCATAAATGTATAAAAGGAAAGAGAGGAACACATCCATGCCAAAAGCAGAAAGACCATTCCTGATCGTTAATCCTAAGTCATATCTTTACGGGCAGAAGAGCCTTGAGCTCGCTCTGGCGGCAGACAAGACAGCTGCTGAGACCGGACTTCAGATCTTCTTCACCTGCCCATACGCCGATATCCGTCTGATCAGAGAGAACACAAGCCACGTGGTCGTCTGCGCGCAGTCTCTTGATCCGTTGACGCCGGGTCGCGGCATGGGCCACGTCCTTCCGGAGTCTCTTAAAGAAGCAGGAGCCGACGCGGTATTCCTCAACCACGCTGAGAATCCTAAGACAGTCGCGGAACTTTCCGCATGCGTAAAGCGCGCTAAAGAGCTGGACATGATCACAGTCGTATGCGCCGACAGCACAATGGAAGCCGCCGCGGTAGCATGCCTTGATCCTGACATCGTTCTGGCTGAGCCTACCGACCTGATCGGCACAGGCAAGACCGCTGATGACTCCTATGTAATGGAAACCGTGGAAGCTCTCCACAAGGTAAACCCGAACGTTCTGGTCATGATCGCCTCCGGAGTCGTCACGGCTGATGACTGCTACAACGTCGTAAGACTCGGCGCTGACGGAACAGGCGCCACATCCGGCATCCTGAACGCTCCGTCTCCGGCGGTCCGCGTACAGGAGATGGCAGAAGCGATCGTAAAAGCCTACAAGGAAAGAACTGAATAATATAAATAAGGAAGATAACACTGATCACAGTAAAGGACAGGTAAGCAAATGAAAATCTACAAAGAGCAGATCGATCTCAGATCGCATGGAGTTACACCTACTTTTATCAACATCACGCCTCAGGTAAAGGAAGCCATCGCTAAGAGCGGCATCCAGAGCGGCATCGTGACTATCATCTCCCCGCATACGACATGCTCCGTATTCTTTGAGGAGTTCGTACATGACACAACGGAAGACGGCACGGAATTCCTGCAGGTAGACCTTAACGCGGCACTGGCCAAGATCATCCCTGACCAGACAGAGATCCCGCCGGCAGGCCCTTACATGTATCCGGGACCGGAGCACTACGCTGACGTTGCTTCCTGGCCTGATGCCGAAGCATATCTGCCGGGCGGCGACAAGACAGCTCTCCTCAACTGCGACGCTCACATGAAGGCTACCCTTCTCGGAAACAGCGCCACACTGGAAGTCGAGGGCGGAAAGCTCGCGGTCGGCACCACAGGTTATGTATATTTCGTAGACTTTGACAGGACAAGAGAACGTCCTAGAAAATGCAGAGTCGTGATCATGGGTGAGTAAGACATAAGGAGGAAACTGAAAATGCTCGTTAATTCGAAAGTAATGTTCCAGAAGGCCCAGGAAGGCCATTATGCCGTTCCTTCGGCAAACGTGCTCGACATGGAGAGCATAAAGAATCATATCAGCCTGGCTGAAAAGCTCGGTCTCCCTCTGATCGTAGGTGTTGCCGAGAGCCACCTCGGCGACAACATCAGCCTTGAGGATGCCGCTGTAGTCGGAAGAAAGTATGCCGCCGAGGCAAGCGTCCCTGTAGTTCTGCACCTCGACCACGGTGAAAGCTTTGAGACATGCAAGAAGGCCATCGACCTCGGATTCACATCCGTCATGATCGACGCTTCCATGAAGAGCTTCGAGGAGAACGTCGAGACGACACGCAAGGTAGTTGAGTACGCTCACGCCCGCGGCGTCACGGTAGAGGCGGAGATCGGTCATGTAGCCAGCAACTTCGACGAGAACGACACAGAGACTATGTACACGACTGCTGCCGAGGCTAAGGCATTCGCTGAGCAGTCCGGCTGCGACTCACTCGCCATCTCGATCGGAACAGCTCACGGCGTTTACAAGGCAAAGGCTATTCCTGAGATCAGCTTCGACTCGCTTGCAGCCATCCGTCAGGCGACAAACGTTCCTCTTGTCCTTCACGGCGGATCCGGCTCCGGAGACGACAACCTCAGCCGCTGCGCAAAGGAAGGTATCTGCAAGGTCAACATCTACACAGACCTTTACCTCGCAGCTATGAAGTCCCTGAGCGAAGCTGACGCTTCCGACTACTTCAAGGTAAGAAGCGCCCTCCAGAAGGGAATGAACGACTGCCTCGAGCACTACTTCAAAGTGTTCGGCACAAAAGCTCAGTAAGAACTGCAATCTCGCAATATAAAGAGGCGGAAGTCCTGTGAAGGGCTTCCGCCGTTTTGATTGCCGTTTTGTCTGTCACAGATGCCTATGCATCTTTCTGCTCAGCCAGCTCGATCATCTTCTGGGCACATTCAGTATCCGTTATCAGGATATTGATGTAGCCACCTTTGATAGCACTTACCACGGCTTCTACTTTCCTCTCCCTGCCGGCTATGCCGATCTTGCTCGGCACCTTGCGTATATCCTCCAGACGCATCGCCGCCACGCGGTCATTGAAGAAACGGAACGGCTCCGTGTTTCCCTCTCTGTCATAGAACTGCAGGCACATATCTCCCACAGCGCCATACTCAACAAGAGTCCTGCGTTCGCTGGCCGTAATATAACCTGCCTTGTCCAGCGTGTGTTCCGTACCGTCCGGGACTCCTATCCCCACGACTACTACATTCAGATCCTTGAATTCATCCAGAATATAGTTGACCGCCTTTTCCTTCATAAAGAAGTCCAGGACCTTCCAGTCGGAGAAGACCGCCGGTGAAAGGAACTGTGTATATGTGCCTCCGAACTTATCCGCGAATTTCCTCGCGAGCTCGTTTCCCTGCACGTCCGTACCGTCAACAGTGATGCGGCTGATGCTTCCCTCCAGCGCAACGAACATGAGATCTTTGTTCTTATCATAGGTCTTGTTTGTGCTCACGACGTTGTTCAGCGTATTGCCCATAGCCACGCCTATCCTGTCACCGTCCTTGAAAAAGCTGTAGAGATAGTCCGACGCCGTTCCGAACATGTAGGAAGCAGCTTCCTGTCTTGTGTCCAGCACACTGTTTTCTACGATCAGCACATCCTTGAGACCGTATGCCTTCTCGAGCTTCTTTTCCATTTTGCCGTAATCATAGAAACGCGGATTGTGGAGCTCGATGGTAACTATCCCGAGTTCCTTGCCTTTTTGCAGCATGCGCAGCACGGAGGACCTCGAAACTCCCAGAAAATCTCCCACTTCCTGCTGGTTCATATCATCCTGATAGTACAGGCTGCAGACTTTGTATATCAGTCGTTCATCATCTACGATCTTTTTCATATCAAAGCACCATTGTCTAAATATTACAAAAGGATACACACAATTGTAGTTATCACATGGTTATTATACAGGACCGGGTTGACAAAAGCAACTCTGCGCAGCTGTTGGAAGTTAACAATTTCTTCACCATTTCTACATAAATGCATATGTTTGAAATTATTATAAAGCACACTCAATTTAATCAAATGTTCAGAACAAAAAGATTGAAGTCTTGCTTTTTACAACATATAATACAGATGGTAAAAAACTCAATCACTGAAACTAACAGGAGATCCAAGATGAAATATGACGTTACCGTTACCGGCCTCGGCCCTATGGCGCTGGAATTCCTCAGCCCTGAGATGGAGATGCAGTTTGTTATCCTTTTCAACAACGACGCACCTGCAGAACTGGCTGAACTGGCTATCCTGCACACACCGGGCGAGCTAAAAGAAGCACCGGCCCCTGGCGACACCATGAGGATCGGAGAGAAGACATATGCGATCACCGCTGTAGGCGATGAGGCCATCGAGACTCTCACAACGCTGGGACACTGCACACTTGCATTCAGCGCAGATTCGGAACCATACCGTCCGGGCTGCATCATGCTGGATGGCGAAGCAGTCACAGCTGAAGACGTTGCAAACGGAGCTGTCATACAGATCTTCTAAAACTGATAACAATTTCACTCAAAAGATAAAAACTCATATCAAAGCATAGGATCGATTTAAGGAGGATTACTATTATGCTTAACATGAACTGGAAACTCGAGCAGAGAGAAAAAGAAGGCAAGATCATCAAGGTCGGTATCGTTGGCGCAGGACAGATGGGCCGCGGAATGGTTACACAGATGGTTCTCATGAAGGGAATGACACCGGCTATCGTATCTGACATCAACGTAGATCTTGCAGTACAGGCTTTCAAGTATGCAGAAGTTGCTGACGAGGATATCGTTGTTGCAAACACTCTTGAAGAAGCAAACGCAGGAATCGCAGCCGGCAAGTATGTTGCTTGCGGTGATGCATCTTTCGTATCCGCTGCAGAAGGCGTTGACGCTGTCATCGACTGCACAGGAGTTCCTGATGTAGGCGCTAAGGTCGCTACAGACGCTATGAAGAACGGCAAGCATGTAGTAATGCTCAACGTTGAGACAGACGTTGTTATCGGACCTTACCTCGAC
>JBGUME010000197.1:0-3007 GCA_045116695.1 Anaerovoracaceae bacterium
CTGAGGGGCCGTGCTCTTGAGAAGGGCATAGTCAATGTTTCAGATATCCCGACCGTCAGAGAGAGCTTCGGAAGCAGTCATCCGTTCGCTGACAGCATATCCGTCTGGCAGGGGGACATAACCCGCATAGCGGCAGACGCGATAGTCAACGCGGCAAATTCACAGATGCTCGGATGCTTCATCCCGATGCATGCCTGCATAGACAACTGCATCCATTCGTATGCCGGCGTGCAGCTGCGCGAAGAGTGTGCCAGACGCATGAACTCTCTGAGGCTCAGGTTCGGAGAGGACTACGAGCAGCCTACGGCAGTCCCTATGCTGACAGACGCGTACAATCTGCCGGCAAAGAAGGTCATACACATCGTAGGACCGATAGTGCAGTATGAGCTGACACCTCAGCTAGAGCGGGATCTGGCGGACTGCTACAGGAATACTCTTGATATGTGCAGGGAGAACGGTCTGAGGAGCGTTGCCTTTTGCTGCATTTCCACGGGGGTATTCCACTTCCCTAATAAACGCGCCGCTGAGATCGCGGTGCAGACTGTAACGGAATGGCTTGGGGATGATCCGGGCAGCATGGACAGAGTCATATTCAATGTATTCAAGGATGAGGACAGGGACTACTATGAAGAGCTACTATGACAGGCCGGATGGCTATATTGAGAGCATACAGAAGGGAACGGCGGGCGTCGGCAGATTCCGCGGCGGAGTGTACTACGGAAGCGGCGACAGAGAAGCGGATATCTCGCGGCTGAAAAAGGAGATAGAGACTGCTGATGCGATAATCATAGGCGCAGGCGCGGGGCTCTCTACTTCTGCCGGATTCACATACAGCGGCGAAAGATTCGAGAAATACTTTTCTGACTTCGCTGCAAGGTTCGGCATTGAAGATATGTATTCAGGAGGCTTTTATCCGTTCCCGGATGCCGGAATGCGCTGGGCATGGTGGGCCAGGCACATATACTACAACAGATACATAGATTCGCCGAAACCTGTCTACATGGACTTGCTTGATCTTGTGAAAGGCAAGGACTATTTTGTAATCACCACCAATGTGGATCACCAGTTCCAGAGAGCGGGCATCGATAAAACCCGGCTTTTCTATACCCAGGGCGATTACGGACTGTTCCAGACAGTGGACGGCAAAAACGGCATGACCTACGATAACGAGGAATGGGTCATGAAGGCGATGGAGGCTCAGGGATTTGTAAAAGATGGCGACGGAGTATTTCAGATCCCTGAAGACGGACGTGTGTCCATGCGATTGCCGGCAGATCTTATACCAAAGACACCGGAGGGCATGGATGTCACTAACAACCTGAGAGCCGACATGACCTTTGTGCAGGACGAGGGCTGGTATGAGGCGTCGGCAAACTACGCGCGCTTTCTGAAGAGTCACGAAAACGGCCATGTGCTGTATCTGGAGCTCGGAGTTGGGGCGAATACACCTGTGATCATAAAATTCCCGTTCTGGGTCATGGTCCACGACAATCCTGACGCCGTATATGCATGCGTCAATTACAGAGAGGCATACGCGCCAAAGCAAATAGCCGCTCAGAGCATATGTATCGACGGGGACATCGGAGAAGTATTAGACGAGCTGAGAAGGCTATAGCGAGTAAATACACGAGGTGTTTGTGTATAATATTGTCAGCAATTAATTGTTTAAAGGGAAGGGACTGACACAAAGTGAAATACAGAAAAGACAAGTATGGCAATGAGCTTTCGCAGCTTGGATACGGCTGCATGAGGTTCACCGGAAAGGGTAGCAAAATTGACTACGAAAAGGCTGAGCGCGAAGTCATGCGCGCAGTCGAAGAAGGCGTCAATTATTTTGACACGGCGTACGCGTATCCCGGCAGCGAGGAGTGTCTCGGCAGGATACTCGCGGAAAACAATGCGCGGGACAAGGTCAACATCGCGACCAAGCTGCCGCAGTACATGGTCAGGTCCATGAAGGGGATAGACAAGATATTCCATGAGGAACTCGAGCGCCTTCGGACAGACCACATAGACTACTATCTGATGCACATGTTCACAGACATCTCCGAGTGGGAGCGTCTGAAATCGTACGGCATAGAGGAGTGGATAGCCGCGCGCAAAGCCGACGGGAGCATAAGGCAGATAGGATTCTCTTATCATGGCGATACTGAGATGTTTCTGCAGATCCTTGATGCGTATGACTGGGACTTCTGCCAGGTCCAGTACAACTACCTGGATGAGACCAGCCAGGCAGGACGACGCGGCGTGGAGGCCGCTGAGGAAAAGGGCATACCGGTCGTGATCATGGAGCCTCTCCGCGGAGGCAAGCTGGTGGATCTGCCGGTAAAGGCAAAGCGCGAGTTAAGTGACAGCGGAAAGGGCTATACGGTTGCTGAGCTCGGCCTCAGATGGCTGTGGAACCAGACCGGCGTTACGGTAGTGCTCTCAGGCATGAATTCACTCGAGATGGTCGACGAGAATATAAGGATAGCGTCCGACGCTGAGCCGGGAAGCTTCAATGACAGCGACTTTGCTCTTGTGGAAAGCGTAAAAAAGATCATCAAAGAAAAGGAAAGAGTCGGATGCACAGGCTGCAGATACTGCATGCCTTGTCCGAGCGGTGTTGACATACCCGGCAATTTCCATCACTGGAACCTTATGTACATTGAGGGAAAGAAGAACCCTGTCAGATTCGAATTTGCGCGCAACGTAGGGCTGCAGGGAAAACCTGGCTTTGCGAGCCAGTGCGTCGGCTGCGGCAAGTGCGAGACATACTGCCCGCAGCACATACAGATCAGAGAGATGCTCAAAAAAGCAGACAAAGAGCTCAGACCGCTTCCGTACAGGATAGCAATGCCGATAGTCAGGAAAGTATTGTCCAGGTAGATTGGGAAAGCGGGCCGGAATGCAATCAAAAGGAGTCAAAAAGTATCCTCATAGACGGGATGCTTGAGGGGGCATTTTAACGCATCGAAACAAACAAAGAATGAAAAACGATCAGACCGGAAAATACACTTTGATCATG
>JBGUME010000198.1:0-7578 GCA_045116695.1 Anaerovoracaceae bacterium
GTTGTTCTCATCTGCGCCAAGGTAACACCAATACGCGTTGAGATTGTCTACGATCACTTTCGGATAACCAAGCGCTTCGAATCCTTCTTTTACAGAGTACGATCCGCACGCAAGATAATCCGGGAATCTCTCCATCATCACCTGAGGATCCGGCTTTCCCTTGGTCTCGCCAAGGTATGCCATCGCTTCTCTTATCTGCTTGCACAGTGCAAGAAAATCCTTTATGTACTTCTCGCCGTCAGGATGAAGCTTGTTATTTTCCTTAGCGAATGCTTCCGCTCCAAAAGGCATGACATAATCATAGCCTTCCTTTTCCGATATCAGATGGTACGCGTCTTTCAGCTGTATCCACTCTATCTTGTCGGCGATGCCAAGTTCCTCAAAGACCTTTCGGGTGCTTCCCGGTTCTTCGTCTGTGCCTATGCCGTTGAACTCATGCAGGGATGCTTCGAATTCGAATCTCCCGCGCACAAAGCTCGTGGCAAAGCCGCCCGGTATATTGTGTTTCTCGCATACCAGACATGACTTCCCCGCATTGAGGATCTTACAGGCTGCGCCAAGACCGCCGTTACCGGCGCCTATCACTATTACATCATATTTGTCCATGGCTAGCTCCCGTTATCAAACACCCGTCTCAACGGTATATGTCAGAACGTCTTCGATAACATCACCGTCTATCTGCAGAGCGCACGGCTGATCGAAGGATACCGTTACTTTCTTTCCGGTCTGTACAGTGACCCAGTCCTTCTTCAGGACGTGCTCTCCCTTGTTGAGCGACGGAAATCTCATAAGCGTCACAAGCCTGTTCTTCTTATACAGTGTAACGACTGATACAGTACCGTCCTCATTGAAGCGGTCCTGCGCCGGAGCTACCATCATGCCTCCGCCATAGAAGCGCCCTTTCATGGTGGAAGCCATCCATACATTCTCGAAGGTGCTTACCTTTCCATCGACATCAACAGTCGCCTTTTTTAGCTTGTAGCTGCCCAGAAGCAGCTTGATGGCGATGTTTGAATAGCTTACCGGCTTATCTGAAGTAGCTCTCTGGATGTCGCCTATCCTGCAGGTCTCACCGTCGATGCCGTAGCCGATGCCATTTACGAATCTTCTCTGTATGCCCTTGACAGTGATCAGCGGCAGATCTTTCATCATCGGTCTGATATCGATCTTCCCGTCAACAGCGAGATGCTCGTTGTCGCGGTAGAAGTCGTTTCCGCTGCCGCATTTGACGTAGTACACAGGATTTTTGAACTCGTAACCATATACATCATTGGCAAAGCGGTTGATAGTTCCGTCTCCGCCTGTCAGAATGACTTCATCATCCTCTTTCAGGCCATCAAAGAATGTTTTCATATCCTTGATATCCAGGAGACTTGTGAATTCACACTCAACATTGTTCTCAGCGGCCCACTGTCTGGCGTCCTGTTCGCCTTTTGAGTTATTGGCCAGCGGATTAAGTAACAGATAAGTCATTGACATCTCCTCCCTCCCATTTTTTCAGCTGCGCTTATTATTAAATTGTTTTCAGATCAGCAATACATCTGCCGTTTTCTATCGTCATCACTGCGTAGGACGGATAATAGCCCCTTCCGATAGATCCAGGATTCAGGAGCGTAACACCGCGGCTCTCAGACAGATGCTGGCAGTGTGTATGTCCAAACAACGCGATGTCTGCCCCGGCTTCTGCCGCCTGAGATGTCAGAGTCTCAAGGTCATAGTCATACTTCACGCGTGACAGATGACCGTGGGTCGCAAATATCTTTACGCCCCCTACTTCACAAAAGAGCGAACTGCTGAGATCTGTCCTGAAATCGCAGTTGCCGCTTACAGCGTAGACCGGCAGATCCGGGTATTCTTCGATCACCCTCGCGATATCCCTTTCACCGTCTCCAAGGAAGAAGCAAAGCTCAGGCTTCTCCAGCTCTATCGCGCTTATCATATTTCCGGCATAGCCATGGGAATCAGAAAAAACACATATCTTCATACGACTCTTCTAATCTATCAGTCCCAGTTTGCAGAAAGCCCACTCTATCCCGTCGTCATCTACAGCAGGGCAGACCAGGTCACTCATTTCTTTGAGCTTAGGGCTGCCGCTGTCCATGCACACGCTCGTACCAACGGCTTCTATCATCTCAAGATCCAGCATGCTGTCGCCAAAGCCTATAGTATCGGCTATATCATAACCGAGTTTTTCCGCAACAAGACGCGCAGCGCTGCCCTTATCTATCATGCGGCTTATGACCTCTCCGAACTTGCAGTCCGGTTCTGAAAAGTCATGCGCTATGAACTCAAGATCATTCCCAAGCTCAGCTTTCGCGTCACTCAGCTGGTCATCACTTTCATATACATATACCAGTTTGTAGACGGGTCTGCCGTCATATTCTTCAAGCGGATGAGGGCCAAGCTCTATCCATACGGCTTTTATCATACGAAGGAGCTGGCTGTTCCTGTTCTTATTGTCTTCAAGGAACCTCTTTGCCCTGCCGTCACAATAGCTGTCATCCTTTGATTCGAGTTCGATTGAAACGCCATTCTCTTCAAACAGAGTTATCAGGCGGTTTTTCTGATCTTCGGGCATCGGGCAGTCATGCAGGACTGTTTCACCCGCGAACACATAGCCTCCGCAGCTTGCAATACCCCCGTCAAACCCATATTTATACAGAGGTTCCATCATCGCGTTATTGCGTCCGGAACACAGAAAGACCTTATGGCCTCTCTCCTGAGCGTTTTTTATAGCTCTGACAGCGCTTTCAGGCGGCTCCTGGCCTCCCGGAGCTGTGAGCGTTCCATCAACATCGAGAAATATCAGTTTGCTGTTCATCATCAGTCCCTAATAGAATAACCTATTCCTTGTAATTTTTTATAATTTTATCACCAATCTCCCTGTTTCCATAATACAATCATGCTTTAGTGAAGATAAAGTAAATATCCATGATATAAGAAAGACCCTGCAGGAAACGTTAACCCTGCAGGATCAGTTTTCTATTCTATGCCTGCGGCCTGATCCACGGCTTGGTCATAAGGGCCGATCTTCAGCCATGTTGAATCTCGCCGTCTCTATGCGGCTCCTCATGAGCCTGAGCCCGTTCTTTTCATCAAGCATGTATATGGAAGGAAGGTCTCTTGAAAGGAACATAGAGAAACCCTCATATACAGAATAAGCTCCTGTCCTGTGGAAGACGAGCCTGTCGCCTTCTTTAAGACCTGTGAACGCGGCGCCTCTTGCAATGACATCCGCCGTCGTGCATAAGCTTCCGCAGAGAGTCCACTTCTCTTCTTCTCCACCGGCCGGTCCATCAGCAGGGATGTGTGTGATCACAGGTATCTGCATGCCCTGGATCTGACCGTCGTATTTCATCTGATGCAGACCGCCGTCCAGTATGGCGTAGTGCGTGCCGTCGTTGAATTTGGTGTCTGCTACGGTGTTCACGAGCCATCCGCACGGAGCCGCGAAGAATCTGCCCATCTCGACTGTAAGATGGACTCTGTGCGACAGTTCGCGTATGCAATCTGATATGTCGGAAAGACGCGCGGCTTCCTTATCATCCGCGTCCTCGGCAAAATAATCAACGGCAAGACCTGTTCCGTACTCGATGCGTTCCGTAGTGAATCCGAGTTCTTCTTCCAGACGGTCGATAAGCTTATTGAGACGCGCGATCTCCTTTATGATCTCTTTAGGTCTGGTCTTCTGTGTTCCCGTGAAATAGTGAATGCCCTTTATATCCGTCCCCGGATACGAGGCTCTGTCCGCGATGACCCTGAAGACATCGCTTTTATCCATGCCGAACTGGCTCTCGCAGGAAAGCCTTACCAGCACTTCAGCAGTGATGCCCCGTTCCGACGCGGCCTTGCTGATATATCTCAGATGATTTTCACTTTCAGCGGTAAGTATCCTCACGCCGTAGTCGACCGCCGTATCGACTTCCGCCTGTGATTTGTTGACACCCGAGAATATGATCTTGGCGGGATCTATATGAAGAGCCCTGCAGATCTCAAGTTCGCCCGGGCTGCAGACCTCGATCTTTGAAAACTCTTCAGGCAAAACAGCGAGCAAAAAAGGATTTGCTTTTATTGAATAACAAATGTCAGTGTCTTCTCCGAAGGCTTCTTTTACCATCTTTGCTCTTGCGGCAAAGGCTTGCGCGGAGAAAACGTATGCAGGGGAAGCGACCTCCCCGAATGCTTGTCTGAGCGCGGATTGCACGGTCATTACTCCTCTTCCTGAAGTTTTTCGATCAGCGCGAGCATGGCCTCTGCCGAATTGAAATTCTCCGGTACGAGGTTGGCAGGTCTGATAGTGATATCGAATGCGTCGTTAAGATTGCCTACCAGCGAGATGATATCGAACGAATCGAGTATGCCGCCGGTAACAAGGGATTTCTCAGCTGCAAAGTCGACGTCAGGTCTGAGTTCTTCCAGGATCTCCATTAATTCTTCCATTTTTTTGATTCCTCCAATTCTGTTTTTTTATTTCATCATTTCTTTTAATTCACTCATCGCGATCTTGCCGTTAGGCAGATGCGGCATCTCATCGAGTGCCACCAGTTTGCGCGGTACCATAAAGGCCGGCATGTCCGCTCTGAATCTCAGTGTTATCTCTTTTGCGGTCGCAGGACCTGCGAAGAACAGATAGATCAGCTCACGCGCTTTGTCATAGAGCGAAGCGCATTCCGTGACGCCGTCTATGGTCAGAGCATACGCCTCTACTTCAGCGAGCTCGACTCTGTGGCCCATGTGCTTTATCTGCCTGTCCATACGTCCGTGGAAATACAGTTCTCCGTCCTCTCCGATATGCCCGAGGTCGCCGCAGAGATATATCGTCTCCGGATACTCGTCATTCAGAGGGTTCTGTATGAAGACCTTTTCAGTCTGTTCTTTTGATCTGTAGTAACCTATCGCAAGGCATGGGCCCTTGACACATATCTGACCGATCTCTCCGTCCGGAGTCTCAGACCATTCGCCGCTTTCTTCATCATGTGTGAGCAGCAGTATCTGATAATGCTTGTATGGCCTACCGATAGGAAGTACGGTATCGTCTGTGACAACATCCCTGAGCACATAATATGTGCATGAGGCGGTCGCTTCCGTAGGACCGTACTGGTTTATGAATGTCACATCCGGGAGGTTTTGCTGCCAGACGCGAAGATACTTGTTTGATATGACCGAGCCTGAGAACACGATCCTCTTAAGATGCTCAGGCTTGCTTTCAGCGAAGCCGCCGAGCTTTGCCGGGATCTCGAGTCCGGCAGTGCTCCAGCACAGTGTAGTGACCCTGTAGTCATTAAGGGTCTTGAAAAGGGCGTCAGGCATGGCGAATTCGTTCTTCGGGACCATAACGGTGCTCGCTCCTGTCATCAAAGGCAGGTACATATCCCTTATGGCCGCTATGTAGTCAAGAGGAGCCTGATTGCCAAGCACATCGCTCTCGCCAAGTCCGATGATATCATTGAGTCCCTCGAGATAGCAGATCAGGGAACGGTGTGCCGTGAGCACGCCCTTTGGCTTTCCTGTCGAACCCGAGGTAAATATCATATAGAGAGGAGAAGATTCGGTAACGGAAGCTTCTCTTGCCGCGACAAGGTCATCGTCTACAGGATACGCAAGCAGATCCTCCATCAAAGCGATCTCACATTCGCCGGCAACAGCTTCAGCTGTCTCGAGATGAGCTTTATCGACGATTACTATTGCGGGCTCAGCGACGCTCATTATCTGCTCAAGCCTCTGGCGCGGCACTTCCGCGTCCATTGGAGCATAAAAACAGCCCGCACGGGCCACACCCATGTAACAGGCAGGAGTGTACACGTCGCGGCCCGACATTACGGCAACAGGACGCTCAATGCCGGAGTGCTGCGCGACCCATGTCGCGACCGCCGCAGAATAACGTTCCAATTCTTCAAATGATACGGATTTTTCTGTATCCGTATAGACGGTCCTGCTGCCATATGATGCAGCTGAACGTCTTATCCAGTCAAATACCTGTGATGCCATATGTCATATCTCCTATAATAATTATTATAAACAACAAAATATAAATAACTAATCGTTAGCGCGTTCAGATATCATCTCAAGCAGTTCCGGAGAATCCACGAGGGTCTTCACCTCACCGTTTGCGATCATCTCTTCCGCTATATCGCACATTATATCGTAGTAGGCGGCAGCTTTGTCCCAGTCTGCGCTGAGAGAGGCGTCGAGTTCAGAAGGCCCTATCCCCATCTCGTCCTGTATATAGCTTCCAAGATACTCGGTGATCTTCTTCTGTCCGCGCACATTCGGATGGCTGCGATTGTAATAATCGGTATCCTCGTCCAGACCTAATTCGTAGAACTTCTTTTCAAGATCGAGAGTCGCGCACCCCTTGCTTTCCGCGAGTTCAAGGACGCTGTTCATGCGTTCGTTAGCTTCAAAGTCCTTAGTATATCGCATCACGGAAGGATACTTCACAAAGAGTATGGGTATGCCCTTTTCGCTGCAGAAATCGATGAAGTCAACTAGTATCCCTTCTGTGTTCTCGTCAAGCGCGATCTTGTCGGATGAAAAACATTCTTCATCCAGTTTCCCGAACTCATCTGCGTCTGTTATGGTCTCTATCCCCTTCAGCGGAGAAGGACCATATCCGTCTATCGCCATTCTTTCCTGTATGCTACGAAGGTTGGAAGGGATCTTAGTGTGATACCTTATGAAAGGGAAAGCGTAGCTAAGCATGTCACTTTCATCCGAACGCACGCTCATTTCATACGCTGCTTCCATTCTCTCCATTGAGAGAGGCGTGTAATTGCTGAGCATGTAAAGCGGATACTTGCGGCTGCGGACCGTTTCGGCATCGTAACCTCCGCCGAAGGTATCTACAACGATGAGCTTTGGTTTCTGAGTCCAGAGAGCCTTCTGGACGGCCGGTTTCCACGCCGTGCATGATGATCCGGCAATGACCAGCGGATACGATGTATAGCCGAATTTCCCGTACGCGTAAGCCGATGAGAAGCCTGAATATGACTGGCTCGATCCAAGGAGCAGAACGTCTATGCTGTTTTCAGGTTCCTTGCCAAACTGGATCACGCGTGTTAAGTCCGTAGACATAGGTATGCAGAGGTAGTACTGCAGGAACGAAACAGCCGAAAATACTACAGCCAGTATCGACGCGACCGCTATAGTCCTTATCAGATAAGTTTTCTTGTTTGCTTTTATATCAGGCTTTGTTTCTGTCATTTTTGTGATTAAAACTGCATGTAAACGAATTCAGCAGGGTCATACAAAGGCCCGTACGTACCCAGCACAAGCACCAGCATTATAAGCCCAAGAAATGCCAGCCATTGTATAAAACCGCAGCGTCTCTCCAGAAGCTCCGCAGGAGTGTCCAGCGAAGTCTTCTCCAGTCTGATGCTTATATACAGCAGTATCATCGCGCCCAGCATGATAGTCGCGTACTCGGTCTTGTGGAGCCCCAGTGTCTCCAGCTGCTCCATGAAAACGCTTTTGTTCTGATCACTTATGATCAGTTTCATCATCTGGATAGCGTTAGTGAAATTATCCGCTATGTCGAATATGTAACCTATGAGGACGATAACGAATGTCCTGAGCATC
>JBGUME010000199.1:0-5580 GCA_045116695.1 Anaerovoracaceae bacterium
GTAGTTAGGACCGTGGAAGAGTCCGCCGGATTCCTTCTGCTCGTTCTTCCATGTGATACGGAAAAGGTTTACAGGATCGATGTCCCAGAGACCTACGCCTTTCAGCTTTTCAAGGATCTTTTCAGGGACCTTCTCCGGATGCATCTGCTGATCGATCGTCGGCAGGATGATGTTCTGGGCCTTAGCACGCTCGATGTTGTTCTTCAAGCCCTTTTCATAGATAGTGAGATCAAGCATTTTGTACCTCCGTGAAAATATAGTAATAACTGTGTATTTCTAAAGTGTTTTTTGATATCTAGTATATTTTTATGATGCCAAAAACTTTTTTATATGTCAACAAAGAAATCTATTTGTTGAGCTCTTCATAGACCTCGCGGAACTTGTCGATATCCGGTTCAAGTTTGATCGGCTCACCTGCCGCTTTGATGCCGTTCGCGGTGTCCTTAAGACCGTTTCCTGTGACTATCGCCACCACTGTAGCGTCAGCAGGGATCTTCCCTTCTCTGCACAGTTTTGAAAGTCCGGCCATTCCCGTTACTCCGGCAGGCTCTCCGAAGACTCCGCACTCGCGGCCTGTTACCCTCATGGCCTCGAGTATCTCGTCGTCAGTGACTTCCACAGGGATGCCTCCGGACTCGATGATCGCGCTGATGGCCTTGTCCGCGTTGCGAGGCACTCCTACAGAGATCGAATCGGCCAGTGTGTTCTCTTCCATAGGCTCCCAAGGCTCGCCTGTACGTACCGCCCTGTTGATCGGACATGTGTT
The DNA here is from genome assembly GCA_045116695.1 of Anaerovoracaceae bacterium. Taxonomy (GTDB): domain Bacteria; phylum Bacillota; class Clostridia; order Peptostreptococcales; family Anaerovoracaceae; genus Crickella. The sequence goes on from JBGUME010000199.1 coordinate 767, forward strand.
GACAGACTGAACCGAGATCAGCTTAGGCAGCTTGTCGGTGAATCCGGCTTCATACAGGTCCTTGAATCCCTTCCAGACTCCCGCTATAGTGCATCCGTCTCCTACGGAAAGCGCCACATAATCAGGGATCTTCCATCCGAGCTGCTCGGCTATCTCAAGAGCGACAGTCTTTTTGCCTTCCATAAGGTAGCAGTTGATCGCCGCGTTCCTGTTGTACCATCCGTATTCATTGATGGCGTCTTTTGAGAGCTCGAAAGTCTCCTCATAGTTGCCCTTTACCGAGATGACCGTGGCACCGAAGATCAGCAGCTGCGCTACCTTGCCGATAGGCGCTCTCTCAGGAACGAAGATGTAAGTCTTGAGTCCCGCTGCTGCAGCATTGCCGGCAAGTGAGCTTGCCGCGTTGCCTGTTGACGAGCACGCGATGGTGTCATAGCCCGCTTCTATCGCCTTGGCCACTCCCATAGAGCTGGCTCTGTCCTTAAGGGAAGCTGTCGGGTTGAGCCCGTCGTCCTTGAGCCAGAACTTGCGGATACCCAGTTTCTCTGCCATGCGCGGCTCCTCGTATAGCGGCGACCAGCCTACTCTGAGAGGCGGCTGCACGGTTTCTTCTTCAACCGGGAGGAACGGGCGGTAGCGCCACATGGTGTAGTTGTCGCTCGCCTCGATGTCCGCAGGGCTGAAGTTCTTTTTGATGTAATCGTAATCATAAACTACATCGAGAATGCCTCCGCATTCGCATGTGGTGGCGTCAGGGAGCGCTTCATACTCCTTGCCGCACTTAATGCATTTAAGACATTTTACGTTTTTCATGGATGCTCCTGCTCCTTTCGCTTTATGCCTGCATCGACTTTAAGATATCTCTGGCCACGAACACTCCGCTCGCTGACGCGTGCGACAGTGAATGCGTGACTCCGCTGCCGTCTCCTATCATATAGAGGCCGCTGTATTTCGTCTCCAGGCGCTCGTTCACTTTGACTTCCATGTTGTAGAACTTGACTTCAACGCCATAGAGAAGTGTAACGTCGTTTGCCGTGCCCGGCGCTATCTTGTCGCGCGCATAGATCATCTCGATTATACCGTCGAGTATCCTCTTTGGGAGGACCAGGCTGAGGTCGCCCGGCTCCGCCTTTAATGTCGGTACCACGAAGCTGTCGGCCAGACGCTTGTAGTTGGTGCGCCTTCCGCGGATGAGATCGCCGAATCTCTGAACGATGACTCCGCCGCCCAGCATGTTGGAAAGTCTCGCTATGCTCTCGCCGTAGCCGTTGCTGTCCTTGAACGGATATGAAAAGTGTTTGGCTACCAGCAGAGCAAAGTTGGTCATATCGGTCTGCTTGGCCGGGTCCTCATAGCTGTGTCCGTTAACGGTCACTATGCCGTTGGTGTTCTCAGTTACGACGCTTCCGCGCGGGTTCATGCAGAACGTCCTGACCTTGTCTTCGAATTTTTCGGTTTTATAAACGATCTTGCTCTCGTAGAGCTCATCCGTGATATGCGAGAACAGTTCCGCAGGGATCTCCACTCTTACTCCGAGATCCACTCTGTTGGATTCCGTCGGGATGTCCAGATCGCTGCAGATCTCCTCCATCCACTTGCTGCCGCTGCGGCCCACGGATACGATGCATTTTTTGCAGGTGAAACTCTCCTTGCCGGCGGTCACCCGGTATCCCTCATCGATCACTTCAATACTCTTTACAGGCGTGCGGAATCTGAAATCGACCTTTTCTTTAAGTTCATCGTACAGCTTCCCGAGCACTATGTAATTTATATCGGTACCCAGGTGTCTTACGGACGCGTCAAGGAGAATAAGGTCGTTCTGACGGCACAGCTTCTTGAACGAAGAATTCGCTGTCGAATAGAGCTTTGTACCCGCTCCGCCGTGTGATACGTTGATAGAGTCGACATATTCCATCAGGCGTATCGCCTCTTCCTTGCCGATGTACTCGTGGAGAGTGCCGCCAAAGTCATTCGTGATATTGTATTTGCCGTCCGAAAAAGCTCCCGCGCCGCCAAAGCCGCTCATGATGGAGCAGCTGTCGCAGTTGATGCAGGTCTTGATCTTATCTCCGTCTATCGGGCATTTTCTCTGTTCCAGCTTCTTGCCGGCTTCAAAGACCGCAGTCTTGATCCCTCTGTTTTCTTTGGTGAGTTCATACGCAGCATAGATGCCGCCTGGACCGGCTCCGATAATAATTACATCATAATCCATATATTCCCCTTTCTATCTTTCGTCCCTGCTCGCTCTGTTGAGAAGAAGCCAGAATGCCGCTGCTGCCAAAGAGAAAGCTATTATTGCGTAAAAATTTGTCTGGTAACTGCCTCCTGCCGACTCAAGGAGAGCCGATGATATCATCGGGCCTATGGTCGCGGCAGGTATCAGGCTGAAATTCGCGATGCTGAAGTTGGTCGGGAAATTGGCAGGGCCGAAGGCCTTGTTGATATACGCCGACGTTATTGTCGGGCAGCCTCCGTAAGCCAATCCCACGAATACCAGACCGCAAAGAATGAATATATACTTGCCGCTCATGCCGCCCAGTGTCAGCAGTATACCCGCAGCCAGCATGAACGCGTTGTTGACAAGCGTCGAGAAGAATCGTCCGCGCCTGTCAAAGTTGTTGCCAGCTATGATGCGCCCTGCTCCGTTGAAGAGCGAGACTATCATGCCGAGTATGGCGGCCCCTCCGAAAGCGACCGAAATATTGGCCGCGCTGTTTATCACCAGCAGACCCGCCGCGTTCAGCAGTATCGCCCAGATGACAAAGAACCAGAATCTTGCGGTCTTCATCATCTCGCCTGCGGTATAGTTGCGGACTTCTGCTTCGCTGCCCGCGTCCTTCTTTGCAGAGAGGCCTGCAAGCACGGCGCTGTCTTCCGCGGTCGGAGACTTTATGATCACCGCCGCGAGCACGCAGACTGCGCAGATCGCTATTCCCAGGACCCTGAATACCTGCAGCAATCCCATGGATCCTATCATGGTGTTAACGACCGACCCCAGGACCAGTCCGCCAAGACCAAAGCCCATCAGCATTATGCCGGAAGCCAGTCCGACTTTGTCAGGGAACCACTTGTTGATGGTGCCTATGACTCCGTTGTAAGCAACGCCTACTCCGCCGCCTCCGAATACTCCGTAGAAGATATAGAGCATCGTGAGGCTCGGTCCCGGTGAATCCGCTTTCATCATGGAGACCGCGAAAAAGCCGACAAGCAGCATCACCGCGGAAATCAGCATCCTGACTCCTATGCTTAGTTTTTTGCTCAAAAGTCCGCCCGCAAATCCGCCGAGGCAGAAGAAAATCATCGAAATGGTGAATGTCAGCGACAGCTGTGAGATGCTCCAGTCAGGATACATCTCGCCGAAAGGCGTTCTGAAAATTGACCACGCGTAAATGAGTCCCAGAAACAGGAGCGTCAGTGTGCCCATTCCGAGATAAAGCCATCTCTTGTTATTCATTCACGCCCTCCTGATCGAATTCGAACTCTACTTCCGAAGCTTCCTCTTTTACGGACTCTGCAGGCACGGCAAGCTCTGACGGTCTGCCGCTGAGAGTCAGGTAGAGTTCTGCGTTTGTCGCAGCCTGATACGGGTTCGTGAATACGATGTTGAGTATTCCCAGCGTGAAAGCTCCGAGGATCTTCCAGCCGAGGAATGAAAGGTCGAGTACGAACGAAGCCCACTTGTTTCCGTTCATCATCATCGCCGACTGCTTTCTCGCCTCATCACCTTTTATCGTCGGGTTCTCGCTGATGATATACGGCACAAGCCTCCAGCAATATGCTTTATATATGCCCGGGAAGATCAGCAGCAGGCACCACAGAGCAGTGAATAAGCCCGTGGTGAACATTGAGCCGACTACCTTTATGTAGTTCTCATTGAATGCCAGGCCGATATTGTTTTTACTGAGGCTCGTCTTCTGATCTGCTGCATTGTCTACAAAGAACTTCTGAGTGCCCACCTGCAGAGGATTGAGCAGGAACACACCGATAGCCATGCCGAACGCGACCGCGATGAGAACAACCACGACTATCACCGCGATGATCGCCGGAGCAATAAGCGAACTGTTATTCGAAAACTCCTCCGTGCCATAGTCGATCGAGCCGTCATAATAATCATCGCCGTAATCACCTATGTCCTCAAACAGGTCCTCGGCATCCTGCGAATAATTGCTGTTGTTGTCAATGTTTTTCTGTATGTTGCTCCAGCTCGAGCCGGCCGAACCTGCGCCGCCCGCACCTGAAGCTATCATCAGCAGAAGAGCTGCTATTATACACATGACACGATTGGCTCTGTATGCTGCCTTACCTTTTGCTTTAAGTTCTTTACGATCCCACATAGCGATCTCCCTTCATCACATAATCATACACAATAATATTAGCACATCGCGTTCTCATTATCGATAAGCAAATGCGACTAACATTGCATGAATAAGTCCAAAGTGCTAAAGTGTGAAGCAGCAAAAACTACTGAAGGGCATGGGATGGAAAAAGGACGCGATATTTTCATTCAGGGATACAGACACGGCATTCCGATAGGACTCGGATACTTTGCCGTGGCTTTTTCTTTGGGCATAGCTGCCCGTGATTACGGATTCAGCGCCGCTCAGGGCTTTATATCCAGCCTTTTTACCTACGCTTCGGCCGGCCAGTACATGGGATTCGCGCTATACGCGACCAACACCACCCTTGCTGAGCTGATCCTGCTTACATTCATCATCAATGCGAGGTATATCCTGATGGGCTTTGCTCTCAACCAGCGCATGCCTGAAGGCACGACTCTCAGGACCAGGCTTCTGGTGGGAAGCTGCATTACCGAT
>JBGUME010000200.1:0-2953 GCA_045116695.1 Anaerovoracaceae bacterium
GCCGGATCGCTCGCCGAAGCTGTGACTATGATGGAGTGGTCCATGGCGCCGTGCTTCTTCAGAGTCTGCTGTATCTGGACTACCGAAGAAGTCTTCTGACCGATGGCCACATAAATGCAAATACAATTTTTGCCGTTCTGGTTGATGATGGCGTCAGTCGCGATGGCGGTCTTTCCCGTCTGTCTGTCGCCAATGATCAGTTCTCTCTGTCCCCTGCCTATAGGGAACATCGAGTCGATCGAGAAGATGCCCGTCTCAAGCGGCGTATCTACAGGCTGCCTGTCGATGATAGGCGGAGCCTGAGCCTCTACAGGCATGTATCCCGAAGCCGTGATCTCACCAAGGCCGTCCACCGGTGAACCCAGCGAGTCGACTACTCTTCCGAGGAAGCCTTCGCCTACCGGTGTACCGGCGGTCTTGCCGGTCCTCTTTACAGAGGAACCCTGTGTGACACTCTCATCGCTGCTGAACAGAACACAGCCGATGTTGTCCCTGCGGATATCCTGGACCATGCCCCTTACGCCGTCCGCGAAGAGAAGGATCTCTCCGAAGGTAGCGTGAGGAAGCCCTGCGACTGTCGCGATGCCGTCACCTACCGTGATGACTTCACCGACCTGCTCGGCCAATGCCTCGGGCGTCCATGTCTTGATGCTCTCCTTGAGCAGCGGGATGATGTTGCCGTTATTTGTAGGCACCTTGACGAGCGTGTCCCTCAGCTGGCGGAACCTTCCGCCGACCGACCAGTCGTAAATGTCGGAACCGACTTCAAGTCTGAAGCCGCCCGGGAACGCGTCGGACTTCTCCCATTCAAGGGAAACGTCTTCGTCGTATTTTTTCTTTAAAAACTGTCCGAACCTTGTCTTTTGTTCTTTGCTCGGCTCAACTGCCGAGTAGATGACTGCGGTGCGGATCATTTCTTCTTTACTCATTTATCCGCCTCCTCCGCAGCATCGAGGAACTGGTCGAAAGCATCCGAAGCCGTCTGCTCGAGAGTGAGCTTTTCCATCGCGTCGGTGACCATGCTTGTGATCTCCTTCTGCGCGGACTCGATGATCTCTTTCTTCTCCCTGTCGGCCTCGCCGCGGGCATCCGAAATGATCTTCTCGGCCTCGCCGCGCGCGGCCGCAAGTCTGCGTTCTCTTTCGGCTTCGATCTCTTTGCTCATCCTGTTCTTCTCGGTCCTTACTTCTTCATCAAAGGCTCTTTCCTTTTCCTCATAAGAAGCCTTGCTGGACTCGGCGTCGGCAAGCGCCTGTGTGGCCTTGCTGTCCATGTCAGCATAATGAGCCTCTCTGCCGTCCATGAAGTTCTTGACCGGCTTGTAGAGGAGTATGTACAGCGCTCCGAAGAGAATGGTGAAGTTGAACAGGTGCAGTAAGATCTGCTGCCAGTCGATATTAAGTGGTACTCCTGTCATCTGATATCTCCCTGTCTTTCAAATATAACGGTCTGCTGAAGCTTCCGTTAAAGCACGAATATGATCAGGATGACCGTGAGCAGCGCGTAGATGACGACTGTCTCGATGAATACGAGTCCGAGCATGAAGCTTGTACGGATCTTGCCGTCTGCTTCAGGCTGCCTTGAAATACCTTCGGAAGTCTTGGCACCGAAAATACCCATGCCGATCGCGCCTCCGCATGCAGCGAGTCCGATCGCGATTCCCGCGGCTATGGCCTTGAGGCCTGTAGTAGTAGCTGCTGCTGCGGCTGCATCGCCAGCAGCCGCGCCATCGCCGCTGTCAGCGAATACTGCGGCCGTCAGGATCATCATCATGGCGGCAGCGACCATTGCAAGTACGATCGCCAGTCTTCTCAGTTTCTTTGCATTGAGATTAAGCATATCTGTTCTCCTTATATATGAATTTGAAATATATAACTTATTATGATGCAGCCTGTGTGCCGCATTAGGTGTTCTGCTTTACAACAGTTACTCTCTTTTTTCCTCTTGGCTTCTTTTCCTTAGGCTTCTTTTCGACCTTCTCAGAAACCTCTCCGTAGAAGAGCGAGGTCAGCATGGTAAGTACGTATGCCTGGATCAAAGCGTGGAGCAATGTGAACAGCACTCCGACTATGACAGGCACCACGAAGCTCATCGATGTGTAATAGTAGACAAGCTCTGTGACCAGCGCTCCGGATATCAGGGCTCCGAAAAGTCGGAAGCTGAGCGAGAGCGGCAGCGAGAAGTCCTTGAGGGTCTTGCCGATTCCCTTGATCCCGTTGCCTGCTATTCCGCCGGACATGATCACAAGATACGAAAGGCAGCCCATCATTATCGCTCCGTTGATATCCGCAAGCGGAGCCGGAAGCGATATGGCGTGACCTGTCGTGGTCATCACTTGCACACCCAGAAGCTCAAACAGCGTGCCCGTGAATATGTACGAGCCTGCCGCGAATATGTACGCTCCGAGGAATCCGTTCATATGCTTTGAATTGGTCTTGGCCATTCCATCGAATATGCCCACCACCATCTCAAGCAGCATCTGGAACTTCCCCGGCACCATCTTGAAGCGCGGTATAACGAATATCCTGCATATGAGCGCAAACAGTATCATGATGCCGGACACCATAAAGCCCGCGATCAGACCCGGGTTGGCATCCTTGAGACCGAAGAGGCTGATCCTGTTCACATCATGCATGACGGCGTCACGCATAATGACCTGCACAGACTCTTCCTCGCCTCCGTGTCCTCCTGTCAGAATGGCTCCTACCATGAAAATGACTGCTATGACAGTAAAGAATATTATTGCTTTTCTACGCTCTTGTTTTGTCATAAGCGCATTCCTCTCCTTTTATACTTCATTGGTAAATTTTACCACTTTGATAGGACTTTTCAAGCCCTAAAGAAGCGAGTGAAAAATGTGAACGGAATGAGTTTCACGCCTTTTCACATAATGTATAAAAGTGGCGGATCCATATTGGTACATATTTTCAATAATCCGAAAAAAGCACCAAAT
>JBGUME010000201.1:0-2788 GCA_045116695.1 Anaerovoracaceae bacterium
CAAACTCTAGTATAATAATGGGAACTGCAAATTGGACGTTTTTTCGTACAAGACACTTGGTCAATCAAAAGGCAATGATGATGAGGATGATTGATACCCGCATCGGCACTGCCTGAATAAACACGGGAAAGGGAAAAAATGTTAAAAGTACTGAAATTCGGCGGCTCGAGTCTGGCGGACAGCAAGCAGTTCGCAAAAGTAAAGAATATAGTTGAGAGCGACAGTTCCCGCGAGGTGGTGATCGTATCGGCTCCGGGAAAGAGATGCAGCAGCGACAACAAGATCACCGACCTGCTTTATCTTATACATGCTCACATCAAGTACGGCGTAGCATATGACGGCGTCCTCTCAATGATCAAGGAAAGATACGTAGAGATAAAGGAAGGCTGCGGTCTGGATATAGACATTGCCGGGATAATAGATGAAACGTTTGCCAATGTCGATAAAAAGACATCCGTAGATTTCCTGGCTTCAAGAGGTGAATACTTCAGCGCGAGGCTGATGGCTGAGTATCTCGGATATAACTTCGTTGACGCGGTCGACTGGCTGTGCTTTGAATATAACGGAAAGGTGAACGCCGCAAAGTCTGAGGAAAAGCTCAGAGAACTCAAGAGTATCTACGGAAGGATAGTAACTCCGGGATTCTACGGCGCGCTTCCGAATGGAGATATCAAGGTGTTCCCGCGCGGCGGATCTGATATAACCGGTGCGCTTGCCGCCGGCTATCTGGGTGCCGATGTTTATGAAAACTGGACCGACGTATCCGGCATACTGATGGTGGATCCGAGGATAGTGAAAGACCCTAAGACCATAGCCAGAGTAACGTATGACGAGCTGAGAGAACTCAGCTACATGGGCGCCTCGGTATTGCATGAGGACACTGTCTTCCCTGTGAGAGTCAGGGATATCCCGGTCAACATCCGCAACACAAACGCGCCGGACGACCCGGGCACCATCATCGGGGAACGCTTCGATGATGAACTCGAAGAAGAGACAGAAAGATTCATTACTGGAATAGCCGGCAAACGCAATTTCTCGATCATCAATATCTATAAGAGCAGGATAGGCGAGGAAAAGCTGGGACTGCTCAGACAGGTCCTGGAGATATTCTCCCGCTATGACATACCGGTAGAGCAGATACCAAGCGGCGTAGACAGTTTCTCGGTGGTGTTCCCGACTGAGAGCATGAAGAGCAGAAAGCATGAGTTGTTGCATGAACTGTCCGAACTCGAGAGCATCGATGACTGCACGCTCACAGAGGGTATCAGCCTGATCGCCATAGTAGGGCGCCAGATGGCTTACAGGACCGGCATCTCGGGCAAGATATTCAGAACGCTCGGAGAAAACAAGATAAACATCAGAACGATAGAGCAGGGCGCTGACGAGATCAACATCATGGTAGGCGTTTATGACGAAGACTTCGAAAAAGCGATCCGCCTGCTCTATGAAAGCTTTGCTAAGTAATGTTGCGAACCAACTTAAAAACAGAAAGAGGAAAAGAGATGAAAAAGTACAACGTAGGAATTATGGGCGCGACCGGAGCGGTCGGACAGCAGATGATCAAAGTCCTTGGTGAAAGGGAATTCCCGGTAGGTGAGCTGAGATGTCTCGCGAGCGAAAGGTCTGCAGGCAAGACTCTGAGCACACCTTTCGGTGATGTGGTCATACAAAAAACATGTGAGACCGCGTTTGACGGACTTGACATAGTGCTCGGCGCGTCGGAGAACGACATAGCAGAGGCCATGGCGCCTCATATCAAGGCTGCCGGAGCGGTATTTGTGGACAATTCCTCGGCATTCAGACTTTGTGATGATGTGCCGCTGGTTGTTCCTGAGATCAATCCTGAAGATGTAGAGTGGAACAACGGAATAATCAGCAACCCTAACTGCACCACTATAATCTCGCTCGTTGCGATCAACGCGATCAACAAGCTGTCAAAGATTGAAGCGATCTATGCTTCGTCTTATCAGGCTACAAGCGGCGCGGGCGCTGCGGGTCCTGTGGAAATGTATGATCAGTCCGAAGCCATCCTGAAGGCAAGAGCGGCAGGCGGCGAGGGCAATTCGTACGGCGCGGATATCGATCCGAAGGTTTTCCAGTACCAGATCGCGTATAACGTTATCCCTCAGATCGGCGGATTCGGCGAGAACCTGTATTCATCTGAAGAGATGAAGCTGCAGAATGAAGGGCGCAAGATCATGCACCTTCCTGAGCTCAAAGTCAGCTGCACCTGCGTCAGAGTGCCGGTAGAGAGATCGCACGCGGTATCGATCGACGTGATCACTGAGAAGAAACTCGAGCTTTCCGAAGTAAGAGCGGCTGTCATGCAGGCTCCGGGATGCAGGCTTTACGATGAACCGAATGACAAGATCTATCCGATGCCTATCCTCACATCCAATCAGGATATCGTATATGTCGGCAGGATCCGCCGCGACCTCGTCAACGAAAACGGCATCAACCTCTGGTGCTGCGGCGACCAGGTGCGCAAAGGCGCCGCGACCAACGCGGTCCAGATCGCAGAATTGCTGATAGAAGCTGAATAAGAACGGCCTAAGGAGGGATCAAGTGGGAGTCAAAGTTATAAAATTCGGAGGATCATCAGTCGCGGACGCGGATCAGCTCAGGAAGATCAGAACTATCGTGGATGCTGATCCGGACAGGCGCTATATTGTCGTTTCGGCTCCCGGAAAAAGGCATAAGGCTGACAACAAAGTAACGGACATGCTGATCATGCTCAATGCCCAGGCGGAGGGCAACATACCTTACGATCAGCTTTTCGGAGCAGTCA
>JBGUME010000202.1:0-2223 GCA_045116695.1 Anaerovoracaceae bacterium
TACAGGCACGCCGGAACGTCCGAATCTCAGATATACCGGACCCTCGAATTCATAAGCGGCATTAACTGCAGCACGCGCTTCAACGTCGTCCGAAGGGCAGATGACAGTCATGCCCGGGATGCTGCGCATGAGAGCGAAGTCCTCGCAGCACTGGTGGGATGCGCCATCCTCACCAACGGAAATACCGCCGTGTGTCGCGCCGATCTTAACGTTCAGATGCGGATATCCTATCGAGTTTCTGACCTGCTCGAATGCCCTGCCGGCAGCAAACATCGCGAATGTCGACGCGAATGGTACCAGCCCCATCGATGCAAGTCCGGCCGCTACGGCCATCATGTTGCCCTCTGCGATACCGCAGTCAAAGTGTCTGTCAGGGAATTCCTTCTTGAAAGTGCTCGTCTTGGTAGCTCCTGCAAGGTCAGCGTCAAGAACGACCACATTATCATGTTCTTTTCCGAGTGCTGCCAGCGCGTTGCCGTAGCTCTCTCTTGTCGCGATCTTCTTTACATCTGCCATATCACATCGCCTCCACTTCTTCGAGCTGCTTCCTGAGTTCTCCCATGGCCTGTTCGTACTGCTCATCGTTAGGAGCCTTGCCGTGCCATCCGGCCTGGTCCTCCATGAAGCTCACGCCCTTGCCCTTGAGTGTCTTCATGATGATCGCGGTCGGAACGCCCTTGGTCTCTCTGGCCTTGTTAAAGGCAGCCTCTATCTGGTCAAAATCATGGCCGTCGATCTCAACTACATTGAGTCCGAATGCCTTGAACTTGTCAGGGATAGGATACGGATCGATAACGTCCGCGATCCTTCCGTCGATCTGAAGGTCATTGTTGTCGACTATCACGCAGAGGTTGTCGAGTCCGTAGTGGTGAGCGAACATCATCGCCTCCCACACCTGGCCTTCTTCGATCTCACCGTCGCCAAGCAGTGTATATACTCTCAGATCCTTGCCCTGTTTCTTTGCGCCAAGCGCCATGCCGGCGGCAGCTGATACGCCCTGACCGAGAGATCCTGTGGACATGTCCACACCCGGAGTCTCGTTCATGTTAGGGTGTCCCTGCAGACGGCTTCCGATGTGCCTGAGTGTCAGCAGCTCTTCAACAGGGAAGAAGCCTCTGTTTGCCAGTACCGAATAGAGTCCCGGTGCTGTGTGACCCTTTGACAGAACGAATCTGTCTCTGTCCGGATCCTTCGGGTTCTTCGGGTCGATATTCATTTCCCTGAAATACAGATATGTGTACACATCTGCCGAGGAAAGGCTTCCGCCCGGATGTCCTGACTTGGCGGCATGAGTGCCTTCGACAACACCCATCCTCACCTTGCAGGCGAGTTTCATCAATTCTTTCTTTTCGTCTTTTGTCATGTCCGTCTCCTTATGACGTTATTCTTTGGCAGCTGCTTTGAGGGCTGCTACGATCTCTTCCTGTGTGCTCATTGCCAGGACCTTCTCAGCGAGAGCGTCTGCCTCAGCCTTTGTCCACTTTGAAATGATGCAGCGGGCTGTGAGTACCAGCACAGGGTTTACGCTGTATTCGTCGAGCCCGAACGACATCAGAAGCGGGATCATGAGAGGATCCGCTGCGGCTTCTCCGCACATTCCTACAGGTATGCCTTCCGCCTTGCCGCACTCAATTATCCTCTTGATAGAGCGGAGCACAGCAGGCTCGAAAGCGGAGTAGAGATACGCGACCTTTGCGTTTCCTCTGTCTACGCCCATCGTATAACCTGTAAGGTCATTCGTTCCGATCGAGAAGAAGTCTGCCTCTTTTGCGAGGAGATCCGCGATCATCGTGGATGCGGCTGTTTCCATCATGCATCCTACTTCTATGTTCTCATCGAAAGCGATCCCTTCCTTGCGGAGATCATCCTTGATGCCTTCAACAAGCTTTTTGACCTTTCTGACTTCCTCGACATTGGTCACCAGAGGCACCATGATCTTGGCTGTACCGAACGCGCTTGCTCTTACTATTGCGCGCAGCTGCGTCTTGTACATGTCAGCGTTGGCGAGGCAGTACCTGACAGCTCTGAATCCGAGGAACGGGTTGTCCTCTTTCTCGAAATCCATGTAAGGGATGTCCTTGTCGCCGCCGATATCCAGTGTACGGATGATCACCGGCTTGCCAGCCAGAGTCTGGGCCACCTTCTTGTAAGCCTCAAACTGCTCGTCCTCTGTGGGAACCTGGGGACGGTCCATGAAGAGGAACTCTGTACGGAATAAGCCGA
>JBGUME010000203.1:0-6191 GCA_045116695.1 Anaerovoracaceae bacterium
GAATCCGTCATTGTCGCTCATCTTGGAGTGGCAGTGAAGCTCGACTCTCCTTCCGTTAGGATAAGTATCCTCTTTGAAAGTCTTGGCAACCTTCTTGATAGCATTGGCCATCATCAGGTTCTCATGCTCATAGGTATCGTATTCTATGGTGCCGCAGGCTCTTATCATGTCGCCCGTTGCAAGGTTTTCCTGTATCTCTTTCAGTTTCGCGTCAGAGATGAAGGACTTGATGCCGAATGTCCTGGTTTCGGACGCGATCAGCATGGTGATAAGCATGCGTCCGCTCTTTATAGGCATGGAATCCATCCTGAAGACTTCCCCCTCGATGACAGGCTTGTCCTTGCTGCCTACGAAGCCGGCCAGTTCGCTGAACGGCACAGGCTCTCCCGTGAAGTCGTCTCCAAGCAGTACCAGTTCTCCGTTTTTATTGGTGAATGCAGGCTGATCTTTCTTGCTCTGTCTGCGCCCCTTGCCGCTACCGTTTCCATAAGCGTATCCGTTGGATCCTGTGTTATCGGATACCTCTGTCTTCTGAGGTATCATCACTCCGGTATATGTATAGTTGACTCTGATCCTTTCAACAGAAGCTATCCTGGAAGCGATCCTCCTTTTCATCAGATTCTCTGTTGTTTTCGGCATCACAAAATTGAGCTTGGCGTCTATGTCAAGCGCCACGCTCGTGCCTCCGTTTGCCTTGGATACCGCGACATTTGTTATCTCTATGTCTATATCCTTGGCATCCTTGCCGCTTGCTTCCATTAGCTCGGCGGCAGTCAAAATGTCTTCAGAGATCTTTATCATTGACCGTTTATAAGTTATCTCCTTCAACAAGCTCTATGAGCCTGTCGATAAGTCTGTCTTCCGGGACTTTTTCGATTATTTCCCCGTGGCTGAACACAAGGCCCTCGCCCTTTCCGCCGGCTATGCCGTAGTCTGCTTCCCTGCTCTCGCCCGGGCCATTCACAGCGCAGCCCATCACAGCGATCTTAAGAGGTCTCAGGCCCGCTTCAGCGCGTTTTGCCGCTATAGGCATGAGTCTGTCCTCGGCTTCATTCGCGAGTCCTATGAGATCTATCTCCGTCCTTCCGCATGTAGGGCACGACACAACGTCTATCGCCTTTTCCCGCAGTCCGGTGGTCTCAAGGATGCGTCTTGCCAGCATCACCTCTTTTACAGGATCGTCAGTAAGAGAAACACGCATGGTATCTCCTATGCCCGCAAGAAGAAGCGCGCCAATGCCTATGGCGGACTTAAGTTCTCCGTTCTTCGGAGTGCCGGACTCCGTGATACCAATGTGTATCGCCGCATCCGTGAGTTCCTTCAGTTTAAGATGAGCGTCATAATTCATCCTTACATTGGAAGACTTGATGGAAACGACAAGCTTGTCGTAACCGAGGTCTTCGATGTACTTCACCATGCCCGCTCCGCTTTCGGCCAGAGCGTCAGCCGTGACTCCGCCGTACTTCTCTATGAGATCCTTCTGGAGCGAACCGGAATTCACGCCCACGCGGATAGGGATATCATGTTCTCTCGCCTTGTCAACGACAGCCTTTACCCTGTCCACGCTGCCGATATTGCCGGGGTTGATCCTTATCTTGTCAGCGCCTTGCTCAATGGCAGCAAGAGCAAGCCTGTAGTCGAAATGTATGTCAGCTACAAGCGGCACGCGGACCAGCTTTTTAGCTCGGCCGAAAGATTCCGCTGCTTCCATGTCAGGAATTGCGCACCTTACGATCTGGCAGCCCGCGTCAGCGAGTTCCTCTATCTGTCTGACCAGCGCATCCGTATCCCTTGTATCGGCATTCGTCATCGACTGTATGGATACCGGAGCGCCTCCGCCTATTTGTATATCACCGCAAAAAACTTTTCTTGTCATTTTCCGAATATGTTCATTACATCGTTTACTGTTATCAGCACGAACAGCGTGAGCAGGATAGCCATTCCTACCAGCGTAGCCTTGTACTCCATGTCATCGTTAATCCTGCCGCCGGATATGATCTTGAGCAGGATGAAGAAGAGCTTTCCTCCGTCGAGCCCCGGTATAGGCAGGACATTGAAGAGCGCAAGGTTAAGGCTTACCAGCGCCAGCAGCATCAGATAAGGCGCTGCCCCGTAGCTTGCCACCGAGTCCACGACCTTCACGAGTCCGACCGGTCCGGCCACGTCATCCGCGCTGACAGCTCCCGTAAACAGGCTCCTGAATCCCTCAAGCATGGCCTTATTGAGTTCCCATGTGGTTATCGGTCCGTATTTGACGCATTTCCAGAAGTTCTTTGTGTAGCCTGCGGCTATGCCTATCATGTAGGAGCC
Source organism: Anaerovoracaceae bacterium (assembly GCA_045116695.1). Classification (GTDB taxonomy): domain Bacteria; phylum Bacillota; class Clostridia; order Peptostreptococcales; family Anaerovoracaceae; genus Crickella. The sequence continues at coordinate 2,311 of JBGUME010000203.1, forward strand.
GTTTTCTTCACTGTACTCCGGAACTACCGATGCCGTGCCGGTCTTGCCGTCACGCTCATACGTTACCTCAAGGGTGCTTCCTTCCTTGTAGGAGCTGATGCCTTCCACGACATCCTCCCAGCTGTTGGTCTTATTGCCGTCGATCGCGACTATGACATCGCCCGCCTGAAGACCGGCAAGCTGAGCCGGAGATCCGTCAACTACAGAGCTGATCGAATTGTCGGCAACACCCGTCAGGCAAAGAGCTATGGTCACTGCCGCGACCGCTATTATCACATTCATGGTTACGCCGGCTAAGAGTATCGCCGCCTTTTGTCCATTGGTCTTACTTGAATAAGAAGTAGGACTGTCGACGGCTTCTTCCTCGCCTTCCATAGCGCAGTAGCCGCCAAGTGGAAGCATGCGCACGGAATACTGAGTGTCGCCCTTCTGCTTCTTGAAGATGAGTGGCCCCATGCCGACTGAAAATTCCTTGATTTTTACACCGCACCATCTGGCTACGGTCATGTGTCCCCACTCGTGCGGTATTATCAGCACGAGCAGCATCACAACAAAAAGTATCGCTGTTTTCAATTTCTCACGTCCCCGTTTTTATATGCTAAGTATTCCCGTCATAAAGCAGATCGCATAGTAGACGACAGGCGCTACGAATATCACGCTGTCGAATCTGTCCATGATGCCGCCGTGACCCGGTATCAGATCGCCGTAGTCCTTGATGCCCATTTTGCGCTTGAACGCGGAAGCTGTGAGGTCTCCGGCCATCCCCGCTGCTCCTCCCACGAGTCCGAGCACGAGGCATACGGTCGCCATCTCTCTCATGAATATGAAGCCGAACAGCCATGCCAGCAAGGAGCTTCCGATAAGTCCGCCTACAGCTCCCTCTATCGTCTTCTTAGGGCTCAGCACCGGAGCCATCTTGTGCTTTCCGAGAAAGTATCCCGTGAAGTACGCGCATATGTCCGATCCGAACGCCGCAATGATAACGATCCAGATGAACAGGCTGTATTCAGTCATGTCTATCAGCACCATGTGATACGTGAAGAAAGGTATATACACAAGGCCCGTGACCGTCGCAAGAGCGTCATACGGGCTGCGCTGATCTATCTTCCAGCCGTAGATAAGGCCGACGGCAACTGCCAGGAACACCCATATGCACATGACCATCATGTTCTCATAGAACTGCGGCACGGCTCCCTTTTCACCGACGTTGAGAGGTATCGCCGTCACAAACAGCAGCACTGTCATGATGTAGCCGATGGTTGTCGATGGATGGACATCCAGATCGCCCCAGCCCTTATAGAATTCCTGAAGGCCCATTGCCGCTATTATGAGCGCAGCGGCCCAGAGCCACCAGCCGCCAAGATACAGTACGATCAGCAACGGAGCCATAACGAGTCCGGATATTATTCTGGTTTTCATTTGTCTGCCTCCTTACGTCCGCCGAATCTCCTGTCGCGGTTTGCGTATGAATCTATCATCTCTGTGTATTCCTCAGGCGTGAAGTCAGGCCAGAGCGTATCAGTAAACATCAGCTCGCTGTACGCGGCCTGCCATGTGAGGAAGTTTGACATGCGCTCCTCACCGCTGGTTCTGATGATAAGGTCCGGATCCGGCACGTCGAAGTGCGCGCTTCCGGAATACAGGTGTTTTGAGATATCGTCTTCAGTCAGCTCATCAGGGTCCTTTCCCTCAGCTATGAGCGCTTTGACGCTTCTCAGAATCTCATCACGTCCGCCGTAATTCAGGGCGATGTTGAACACCAGACCGTCGTTTCCGGCCAGTCTGCCCACCATCTTGTTGATCGCGTCTACCGAAGCCTTAGGCAGCATATCGTATTCACCAAAGATATTGATATGCACGTTGTTCTCGTCGAGTTCTTCAAGCTCTGAATTGACGTACTTGACAATAAGATTGAAAATGCCACTAACCTCTTCGGTGCTGCGTTTCCAGTTTTCAGTCGAGAACGCGTACACGGTCAGGTATTTGATACCCATATTTGAGGTGGCGATAACTATCTTTTTCATCGCCTGCATGCCGGCATTATGCCCCATGACGCGCGGAACGCCGTGAGCCTTGGCCCAGCGGCCGTTTCCATCCATGATTATTCCTACATGCGTAGGTACAGGTCGTTTTTCCATAGTCTTTTTAATGCACTAAACGAGCGCTGTGAAGCGCTCGTCGTGTTTCCGTATCGTGCTGCGGGGCTTATACCTCCATAAGCTCCTTTTCTTTATCCGCGATGATAGCGTCGATGTCCTTGATGGCCTTTTCGACCTTCTTCTGGACTTCTTCAAGTTCATCCTTGAGATCGTCCTCTGTCAGATCTCCATCTTTCTGCATCTTCTTAAGATCATCATTCTCTTCTCTTCTGAGATTCCTGATCGCTACCTTGGCATCTTCGCCGTAGTTCTTTACTACCTTGGTAAGTTCTTTTCTTCTTTCCTCAGTAAGCTGCGGGATGACCAGTCTGATGACTTTGCCGTCATTTGTCGGATTGATACCGATATTTGCCTCAAGGATAGCTCTTTCGATATCGCCTACCGATTTAGGATCGAACGGCGAGATCATGAGTGTCCTCGGATCAGGTACCGAGATGTTGGCAAGTGCCTTGAGAGGTGTCGGCGTGCCGTAATAATTGACCTGTATCCTGTCGAGGAGCGCCGGGTTAGCTCTTCCGGCTCTGACAGTATTGAGTTCATCCTTAAGATAGCTCTTGGTGCTCTCGATTCTTTCTTCGAGTGATTTCTTAGCCATGATATGCCTCCTGTGATGATTTGCGTGTTACGGACTAGTGGATCAGTGTACCGACATGTTCGCCGTTCATGACCTTCATAAGATTGCCTTCTCCGGCAAGGGCGAATACGTATATCCTGGTATTCGATTCCTTGCAGAGTGTCGCGGCTGTCTGATCCATCACCTTGAGATCCTTTTCAAGGATGTCCATGTAAGAGAGTTCTTCATATCTTACTGCTTCAGGGTCCACCTTAGGATCTGCGGAATAGACCGCATCGATGTTCTTTGCCAGAAGGAGCACTTCCGCTCCGATCTCCGCGGCTCTGAGCGCTGCGGCTGTATCGGTGGTAAAGAACGGGCTTCCCGTTCCTCCTCCGAAGACCACTACCTTTCCTTCTTCCAGGTAGTCGAGAGCCTTGCGTCTCGCATACCCCTCAGCCATGTCTCTGATCTCTATCGCGGTCATAAGCTTGGCAGGACATCCTTCAGCAAGCAGCGCGTCCTGCATTGCCAGCCCGTTCATGACTGTAGCGAGCATGCCCATGTAGTCTGCCGTCGGCTTGTCTATGTTGCCGCCGGTGCGTCCGCGAAAGAAGTTTCCTCCGCCGACTACGATGCCGATCTCGACTCCCAGGTCGTGTATTTCCTTTATCTGCTTTGCGACCTTTGCCAGCTCAACATCGTTTACTCCGAACCCGGCATCGCCCGCGAGAGCTTCGCCGCTCAGTTTGATCAGGACTCTTTTATACTTTGTGCCCATAACCGCCTCCAATCAAAAGTGCTCTACCGTTTTATGATACCATAAACGCGGAAATATCTCTATGCGTCTTTCTTCTCGATCTTGCGGATCTCCTTTGTGCGGATCTCCTCGCATATATCGCTGACGAACTCAGCAAGAGGCTTAACGCCTTCATCGCCCAGATATCTGGAACGTACGGATACGTTGCCATCCTCAGCTTCCTTGGCGCCGAGCACCAGCATGTAAGGTACTTTCTCCATCTGAGCCTTGCGGACCTTGTAGCCGATTCGCTCGCCGCTGTTGTCGACAGTCACGTCCACGCCGTTTCTTCTGAGTTCCTTACGGACTTTCTCTGCATAGTCAGCTACCTTGTCGGAGATAGGCAGTATGCGCACCTGCTCAGGGCAAA
>JBGUME010000204.1:0-2924 GCA_045116695.1 Anaerovoracaceae bacterium
AAGAAAACGCGAAAGCGGATGCCATCAGGGAAGCGGCAAGGATGCTCTATGGGGGCAGAGCTTTTCACGAATTCAGGGACGCTCTGGAAAAGAGCGTCAAGACACGGGCCGACGCGCTGCTGCTGACAGAAATGGCAGAAGACATATCGAGAGAGCGCATGATAGCCGGCGACGATCCTGCGCTCATGGCCGGCAGGCTTGAGCTTTGCGAGAAAGCGCGAGCGGACATGGAACAGGGAATGGACAGATCGAGAGCGCTCAAGAGACTGTATCTTGAGCTGAATGATTCGAATACAAGGAGATAAAACGTAATGGTTGAAATAGTCGGAGTCGGTTTCGCAAAGACCGGCAAAACATATTATTTTGATCCACAGGGACAGAAATACGAAGCCGGCGACATGGTCATAGTCGAAACGGCCAGAGGCATGGAACTGGGGAGGATCCTCATCGCAAACAGGAAGATCGATGAATCCGATCTTGTTGCGGAGCTCAAGCCGGTCGAACGCAAGGCGACAGAAGAGGATCTGAAAAAACATAAGGAGAACCTCGGAAAGAGAGAAGACGCTCTCAGGGTATGCGCCGAGAAGATAGAGAAGCACGGCCTGGACATGAAACTCATCGACGTTGAGTTCATGATAGACGGCTCCAAGATAGTCTTCTATTTCTCGGCGGACGGCAGAGTGGACTTCAGAGAACTCGCGAAGGACCTCGCGGGCCACTTCAAGAACAGGATAGAGCTGAGGCAGATAGGCGTCAGGGATGAAGCCAGGATGCTCGGGGGCATAGGCATATGCGGAAGACCGCTCTGCTGCAGCAAGTGGCTCTCGGACTTCCATCCGGTCTCCATAAAGATGGCAAAGCAGCAGAACCTCTCGCTCAACCCTACCAAGATATCCGGCACCTGCGGAAGGCTCATGTGCTGTCTGAATTTTGAGGACAAGACATATAAGGAACTCCGCAAGGGCATGCCTAAGGACAATGAGAGAGTCGAGACTCCTGAGGGCCTCGCCAAGGTAGTCAACGTCGACTACTTCAATGGCAAGATCAACACTCGCGCCATCGACAGGGATCCCGAGACGGGCGAAGAAGTCTTTGCGCAGGAGATCCGCTCGTACACAAAGGACGAGATAAAGCGTATCGGCAAGGGCAAGGACCGCAGCGAAGAGGTGCCTCTTGAGGTCATGTTCGACGATGTGGACGCTGAGGAGATCCGCGAGCTTGAGGAGCTTATGAAGGAGTTCTGATGGAACGGATAGACGATACCGGTTTTGGCGGCATCAGAGTGATACAGACCAGAGGGTCGGGATACGGTGTGGACGCCGTGCTGCTGGCAGCCTTTGCCGCAGGCGAGACAGGCGCTAAGGGCCTGCAGAATAAGACCGCGAAACCGCTTCGCATAGCGGATCTCGGCACAGGCAGCGGCGTGATAGCGTTCATCACTCACCACAAGCTGGGCGGAGCTAGGCTGACAGGCTATGACATCAGCCCTACGGCAGTTGAAAGAGCCAGGAGAGCCTGCGAGATGAACGGCCTGGCGGATGACATAGATTTCATTTGCTGCGATATCAATGACATGGACGCGGCGCCGGAGTTCGATGCGGTGCTCACAAATCCTCCGTACTTCAGAAGGACGCCGGATGAGCCCGGCGCGGCAGATCCCGATGAGCGTTACATAGCAAGGCACGAGACTACGGCAGACATCACCGACTTTGCCCGGGTGTCCGCCTCGATGCTGAAGGAAGGCGGCAGCCTGTACATGGTACACAGACCTGACAGACTTGCGGATATCATCAGCGAAATGAGGGCAGCCGGGATAGAGCCCAAGGAGATGCAGCCGGTCGTACCGTACGCCGGAAAGGCATCAAACATGGTCCTGATACACGGCATAAAAGGAGCCGGCCCCGAACTTCGCATGCTGCCGGAGATCGCTGTCCATACAGCTGATGGCGGCTATACAGCGGAGATAATCAAATACTACGAGAGAGAGGTCTGAAAAGCCTCTTTTTTCTTGTTTATTATTCACTTAATGGCCCTGCTTTGCTTGAATAGAAGGGCCTCAGATTATATAATATTATCAATAATTGCGGGCTTTTAACGGACTGTCCGCGAAGCTGTGAAGCAAAGGAGAAATCAAATGGTAACAGTAAGCATCAAGGGCGTATTGATCGGAGTACTTCTGATTGCTTTGATCGTACTGGTCGTATTTCTGATCGTACTGGTCGCTAACGTCACAGACACCATCAAGAAGACCAATGCCATCATCGACGGCGGCACCAACGCGGCAGCCGGCGCAGCGGAGAAAGTACACAACGCATCCGAGAAGGTCAAGGAAGGCGCTTCGAAGGTCTCGGGCATCGCTGCCATGGGAGCTCAGACTGCCGGCAAGATACTCGATAAGGTCATCAAGTAGGGAATAAGGAGAAACAAAATGACTATCAATCAGATAATCGCATTCTGCCTTGTAGCCGTACTGGTAGCGTTCGTAGTGGTGCTGGCTATCATGGCGGTCCATGCAATAGAACTGCTCAAGAAGACAAAGGTCCTTGTAGGCAAGGGCAATGACGCGGTAGACGACGTAAAGGGCAGATTTGACAAGCTCAGCGATGATGCCATGGGAGCTGTCAATTCTGTAGTAGCCGATACATCCGGCGCCGTCAAGGCGGTGTCCGCGGTGGGAGTCGGACTTGCCGCGTTCGGGATCCTGAGGACGCTGCTCAGAATACTTACCGGCAGCAGCGTATTCTCGGCCATGTCTGCAGGAAGAGAGCGCAGAAGGGCAAAGAAAGAGATCAAGCTTTCCAAGAAGACCATAAAGCAGCTCAACAAGCAGTCAAAGAAAGAAAAAAAGGTCCGCAGAAAAGCAGAAAAGACTTCAAAGAAACTCGCGAAGAAAGACGCGGCCGCAGCCGCTAAGGCAGCCGCTG
>JBGUME010000205.1:0-3062 GCA_045116695.1 Anaerovoracaceae bacterium
TTGAGAGTTCCCGGCTGAGAGTGCTTTGCTGCAAACGCGAATCCCAGTCTTTCAGAATGCAGGAAGTTTACAAAGAATGTAACTACATATGCAAGGCATGCCATTCTGATGTAATTAGGTCCGTTCAGGCTTCCCGGTGCGTCGATGTTTGAGAGCGCGAGAGCTACAAGAGTGATAACGAGGCTAAGCGGCAGGTCCATGATGAGTGCGTATACCGCTGTAAGTTTTGCGCTTTTCTGCATGATTATTCCCCCTTAAGTCAAAATATAAAAAGCAGGTTTTATCTTGTTTATATTTTAACAAGACTCCCCTGCTATGTATAATCAGTATTGAACTTATGTATGCATAACCTAATGGTTATACATCTGTGTTTTCAATGCTTTTAGCGCTCGATTTGTTTATTTCCCGGTGTTTTCCGCTATTATTTCTTTCAATAGTTTTTCCATCAGCAATACATGCTCATTATCCTTCGTCCTGAGTCTGGCGATCGCGATACTGTCTCTGGCATTGAACGGGATCCATTTAAGATCATCTGCGCCCTTTGCCCATACCCATTCGTCTGCTATCATGACACCCATGTTGTTTCTTACACATGTGATAGTGGATTCATGGTTCTTTACGAATCTTAGCTTAGGTATGAATCCGTATGGTCTTGTATAGTTCGATATCGCTTCAACTATCAGCTTGTCAACTATCTCCCATGGAGCGATGAAGAGGTCATCCTTGAAATCTCCAAGAGAAAGTTCGTCTGCCGGTCTTGACGCAAGCGGATGATTTGAGGAGAAGATGAGGATCTTCCCTATTTTCGCAGCTTCAGACAGTTCAAATTCATTGTACATCCTTATGCTGTTTTCCATGGTGACAACTATGTCCAGTGAGTCTGTAAGAAGGCTCTTGGACAGTTCCTTGACACCGCAGCAATTTATGACGACCTCTGAATCCGGATACACGGCATTGTATCTTTCCATCATTGGAGGGATTATATTGAACAGATCCCATCCTTCAAGGAACCCGACTCTGATGACCGCCTTGTTTTTGCCGGTAATGCTCTCCGCCTTCATTTTGGTGTTTATGAATTCGGCTTTGAACTTGCTGAAAAGATCAAAATAGAGCCTGCCTTCTTCAGTAAGCTCCGTTCTATGGTTGTTGCGTCTGAATAATTTGCAGTCCAGTTCTTTCTCAAGCTGAGATATCTGTCTTGATATCGCAGGCTGAGATACAAAGAGCTCCTCGGAGGTCTTCGTGAAACTGAGATTTGTGGCTACTGCCATGAAATAATCTATCTGAAGGTCGTTCATAAGCTTTCCTCGCGCGGCATCCTGTCGAGATATCTCTGCAGTATCACTATGGCCGCCTGGCGATCTATGATCTTCTTGCGGTCTTCCCTGCTCATGTTAGCCTCAATAAGCACCTCTTCTGCTTCCACAGTAGAATAGCGTTCATCCTGCCATTCGATCTTTACCTTGGAAAGCGGTCCGGAACTTTTTAGCTTGTTTTCAAGCATTGTTCTGAAGTCCCTTACATTCTGCGTCTGGACAGAGTCACTTCCGTCAAGGCTAAGAGGAAGTCCCACGACTACAGTGTCGCAGCCATATTCTTTGATATAGTCGATCACCTTTCCGGTGTCTTTTCTGATGCCTACCCTTTCAATGGTGGTCACACCGGTCGCGATAACGCCAAGAGGGTCGCTTACCGCGACCCCCACTGTTTTGTTGCCTACATCAAGCCCTAATATACGCATTCCTTATTTTATATCCAGGTAATTGACGAGTATCTCCTCGAGGAGCTCGTCCCTGTCGATCTTGAGGATAAGGCTTCTTGCGTTGTTGTGGCTTGTGATATATGAAGGATCTCCGGATGTGAGATAGCCTACGATCTGATCAATGGCATTGTAGCCGCGTTCTGTCAGAGCATTGTAGATCTCAACGAGAGCTTCCTTTTTATTGAGCTGGCTGTCCTTGAATCCTTCAAACATGATTGTGTTCTTGCTCATTTTGTCCTCCTTCTGATTACCCAGCGATCAGTTCTTCAGCCTTGGCAAGCGCTGCTTCTACCTTTGACGGGTCCTTTGCGCCGGCCTGTGCCATATTGGCCTTGCCGCCGCCACCGCCTCCGGCAGCTGCTGCGATATCCTTGATAAGCTTGCCTGCGTGATATCCCTTTCCGATAAGGTCCTCGCTGACTGATACTATGAATGTGACCTTTCCGCCGTTGACGGCTGCCAGCACCAGTATCACGTTGTCTGCCTTTTCCTTTACGGCATCGGAAATGTTCCTAAGCTGATCGATGTCTGTGTTCTCAAACTTTTTGCAGATCAGCTTTACACCGCCGATCTCTTTTGCCGACGCTATTATATCATCGACAGAGCTGCTGATTTCATCAGACTTAATAGATTTAATGGTAGATTCAAGCGTTTTGATGTCAGCCATCACCTGTGCAGCTTTTCTGGTAAGGTCTGACTCACTGGACTTGAGTGCTGAAGCGACTGTATTGATTGTAGTCTCCTTGCCCTCAAGGTAGCTTATGACTTTGGATCCGGTGATAGCCTCGATACGTCTGACGCCGGCAGCTATACCTGCTTCACTGATGATCTTGAAGCTTCCTACCTTACCGGTGTTATCTATATGAGTACCGCCGCAGAACTCGACGCTGTAATCGCCCATGCTGACTACTCTTACGATATCACCGTACTTCTCACCAAATATCGCCATGGCGCCAAGCTTCTTGGCCTCTTCGATAGGCATCTCCACCATGCTGATCGGCAGGTATTCATCGACCTTCTCATTGACGATCTCTTCTACCTTACGGATCTCTTCCTTTGTCATCGGCTGGAAATGGTTGAAGTCGAATCTCAAATAATTATCATCGACGTATGAACCGGCCTGCATGACGTGTTTTCCGAGGACATCTCTAAGAGCCTGCTGCATGAGGTGTGTTGCTGAGTGTCCTCTGGCGATGCGATGTCTTCTGACGGCATCGATCTCAAGATGAGCTTCATCGCCCTTCTTGACCCTCATTGCGAACCCGGTGTCTTCCGGATCTATCACGTGGAGATAAATGCC
>JBGUME010000206.1:0-8729 GCA_045116695.1 Anaerovoracaceae bacterium
GTGAAGAGCGTCAGCGTTCTTCTTGAGCATCTCGTTTGTAGCCTCTGTGACTGCGTGCTGAGCTTCAATGGCCTTCTGTGTATGGTAATTGTTGAGCGCCAGCACCATCTGTGTCTTCCACATCGGAATAACATTCACGATGGTGGAGCGGATCTTCTCTGACATGATGGTGTCGGAGTTCTGTACCATCCTGATCTCAGGTGCTGTCTGCAGGCATACTGTTCTGGAGAGTTCGAGGTCATAGATCTTCTTCTCGAATCTTGTGATCATGTCCGCGTAATCCTGAGCGGCCTGTGTGTCCTCTATCGCGCCTGTCTCTTTAGCCTTTGCCTCGAGTTCAGGGAGTGTGACTGTCTTTGCTTTCTCAAGAGCCAGCTTGCCGGCCTCGATGTACATCGAAACTTCCTTGAAGTAGAGCTTGTTCTTGTCATAGAGCTTGTCGAGCTGAGCGATGTCCTTGAGGAGCTGCTCTTCATGGCCTTCAAGCAGTTTGACAAGTCTGTCGATGTTGGCCTCTGTTGTGCTGTACTGGGCTTTGAGTCTCTCGAAGTTCTTCTCAGCGCTGCCGAACAGCTTGCCAAGGAAGCTCTTCTTCTCTTCGCTGTTGCTCTTGAGCTCTACGAGCAGGGATGTCAGTACCTGACCTGTCTCTCCCATATCCTTGGCTCTTACGCTCTCGAGAGCGCCGTCAGCGAAATCGGAGACCTTGCGCTGTGCCGTAGCTCCATAGCTCAGGACCGCGTTGCTGTCCTTGATATCGATCTTGTCGGCAACCGCCCTGATCTGTCTCTGCTCATCAGGTGTGAACTTTGAAAGCGTGTCTTCCTTCTTCTCTTCTACCTGAGTGAATTCAGGAGCGAAATCGATCGCCGGCGCTACGTCGATAGCTGCCGCCTGTGCTGCAACTTCCTGCACCTCTGCCTCGAGTACTGCCGCCTGTGTCTCTGCTGCGTCTACTACAGCTTCAGGGGTAAGTTCAAAATCTGCCATCTTGTCCTCCTTATTTTACTTACTATTAGATATCGAAATCGGAATCCAGCAGGCCCTTGCTTGCGAGCGTGGTCTGCAGTCTCTGTATGTCTGTGGTGATGTCCATGATATCGTCTTCATGGAGTCTTTCAAGCAGGTTCTCCGAAGCCTCGGTAACGGAGTCGATGAGGCTGATGAGCTGCGTCTTGATCGCGGCTGCCTGCTCTTCAAGATAATTAGGGTTGGTGTTGAGCACAGGAGCTCCGGAAGCATCTGTTGTGACTTCCTCTTTTGGCTTTTCTGTGCCTATCTTGCCCATATCCGCTATCTTCTCGTTGTACTGGTCTGTAAGCCTGACGACTTCCGGATAGTACTTCTCTCTGAAGTCCTTGACCTGCTTTTCGAGTTCAGGCACTTCCTCGACTCTCGCGTCTATCTTCTTTGTGATAGTGCGGAGTGATTTGAGCTTGCCCTTGATCTCTGTGTCATCCGTCATGGCAATGAGATCGTCGAGCGACTCAGGCGCCATTCCCTCGCGGCCGGCCTTGCGTCTTGCCTTCTTGTTCTCCGCGGCGGATCTCTCTACGGATTCGATAGGCTCGCCGTTGCGTGTCATGACAAGAAGTCTGTTGTTTATATCTACATACGCCTCAGGGAAGAATCCGTCGGCTATCATGGCCTGGAGGTCATCAGCGACCTTGCTGAAAGGCTTTCCTACGTAAGCGGCGAGATCGTCGATCGAGGTGTTGCCCTTCTTGTTGATCTTTGCTTCGTAAGTCCTTATCCTCTTGGCCTTTGCGCTGAGAACCAGCTTCATTACACCTGCAATGACCAGAAGGATCAGCCCGATGGCGCCGAACGCCAGTCTCATCTCAGGAGTATCTGACGATCCTGCAGCGGACATCAGGAAGAGCAGTCCTGTTATCAGGGAGGCCATGGTCCATCCGGACTTGCCGAGTCTCTTCTTGTTGAGCATCTTTTCAGTGCGGCGCTGTGTAAAAGAGCCGCCCTGGCTTGCCGGTCTGGCGCTGCTGCTCTGACGCTGAGGCGTCTGGCTGGTGGTCCTTGTGCGTGTAGTGGATGTGCTTGCCGGACGTGTCGTTGTAGTCGTTGTCGTTTTTGTAGTCTTTCCGTTTACGGTCTTGGTCGTGGTGGTCTTCGTTACAGTAGTGCCCTGAGGCATGCCGCCGGTGCCGAAGAGTTCTCCGAACACGCCGCCGCTTCCGTCTGAGCCCGACAGCGCTTCACCCATGTCTCTGAGCGCGTCGCTGAGATCTTTGCCCGCCGGCTGTACAGAGCCCGCAGGTGAGGCCTCATAGTCGAGCGAATTAGAATACATCACAAAAGACAGGCTCTTTGCCTCAGCGGGGATAGAGAGGCGCGACCTGAAATTCTTCTTCTCGCCGCTGGCCCACGCGCCCGCGTTGATCTTCGCTGTACCTATCTCCCTGTTATTGGTCTTGTCGATGACTTTGATCTTGAACGCGAATCTGTCAAAATCAAAACCCGACCCGTTGACAACAGAAAAGCTGTAACTCAGTCTGCCGTCCTCAAGTCTCGATGTCTTCGTAGTGGCCTTCGCAGCCTCTTTGAAGTCAGTTTCAAACCAATCTGTGATCGCTTTGTGCTGATCCAATGCTTGTACTGCCATTTATGTTCCTTTCATGCGCTATGGCACAGTCCAAAATAACACGTTTATAGTATACCACAAGTATGCCCGGATACGTTAGAAATTCAGACTGAAATCCAGGTCTATTTCCTCATCTTCTTCAGTAATGCCAACGACTCCGAAAGCATCTTCATATTCGACTTCTTTTACATTTACGTAGGTGTCCCTGCCGGTGAGCCTGTCCATTACTATAAAAATATGATCATCGATCAGTTCTTTAGCGCTGAGGGCAGAAAGCGTACCGTCGTCCATCAGACAGATAAGCGTTCTGAATCCTCCGTTGCCGAACCTGACCAGATAAACATCCTCTACTTTGCCGCTGTCCGCGAACGGATAGACCGCGCCGTCGACCACCTCATTGTTCGTCTCGGCATTTTTCAGAAGTTCTTCTGCCGGCACTATCTTAAGCGTACCGTCATCGTAGAGAGTTATCGACTTTATCTGGAGCGGAAGATCCTGCATGTCCTCCGTATCGATCTCCTCGATCGTCTTGACGGCTTTTGAGTCCCCGGCCGCGCCTTCTTCTGTTCCTGCGGGTTCAGCGGACGATCCGGAATCGCTCCCCTTTCCGCCGCACGAAGCCAGCATGAACATCATTGCGATGATCAGCATTAGTGATAACAGCGGCATTTTTTTCTTAGTGAGCATTAATAATGTCCCCCTTTTTCAACTGTATACCTGTCAATAATATCACAAATGGCAAAAACAAAGAAGCGGCAGAGCCGCTCCTTTGATGAAGATTTAATGATTATTTTTATCCGCCCAGGTACGCCTTCTTGACCTCCTCGGACTGTGCAAGTTCCTTGCCCGTGCCTGAGAGGGTGATTCGTCCCGTCTCGATGACGTATGCCCTGTCGGCTACGGAAAGCGCCATCTGCGCGTTCTGCTCTACCAGAAGGATGGTAGTGCCGGCCTTGTTGAGGTTCTTGATGATATCAAAGATCTGGTCAACAAGGATAGGAGCAAGTCCCATCGACGGTTCGTCCAGCATCAGAAGCTCCGGGTCTGACATCAGCGCCCTTCCCATGGCCAGCATCTGCTGCTCACCGCCGGAGAGCGTGCCCGCTATCTGCGAGGTCCTCTCCTTCAGTCTTGGGAACTGCTCATATACATACTCAAGGTTATGCGCTATACGGTCCTTCTTTGTTACGAAGGCTCCCATCTGCAGATTCTCTTCTACGGTCAGGCCCTGGAATATGCGCCTGCCCTCTGGAACGTGCGAGATGCCCATCGCGACTATTTTATGAGCCGGTACATGAGCAATTGAGCTCTCAAGGAACTCTATGTCGCCCGTCTTGCTGCGGAGCAGTCCGGAGATGGTGTGCAGAGTCGTAGACTTTCCTGCGCCGTTGGCCCCGATAAGCGTTACGATCTCGCCTCTGTTTACGTCGAGCGATATGCCCTTGAGGGCGTGGATGGCTCCGTAGTAAACGTTGATGTTGTCAACTGTAAGTACTGTACCCATCATTCACCCTCCTTTCTGTCAGGCTTGCCGGAAGGAGCGGATTCGAGCTTGCCCCTTTTGAGAGCGTCTTCGATATCCTCTTTCTTCTCTTCTTCCTCCATCTTTCCGCGGCTCTTTCCGAGGTAAGCCTCGATTACCTTAGGGTTGCTCTGGATGTCTTCAGGCCAGCCCTTTGCGATGACTCTGCCGTAGTTGAGCACCACGATGCCTTCGCAGATGCCCATTACAAGACTCATGTCATGCTCAATAAGGAAGATGCCGATCTGGAATCTGTCGCGGATCTCCCTGATGGTGTCCATCAGCTCGGTCGTTTCAGACGGGTTCATTCCGGCCGCAGGCTCATCAAGAAGAAGCAGTTTTGGCTTTGTGGCGAGCGCTCTCATGATCTCGAGTCTCCTCTGAGCTCCGTATGGGAGCGATCCCGCTCTGTAGTCGGCGGTCTTGGTCATGCCGAAGATCTTGAGGTATTTCATCGCTTCCTTGCGGATACGGAATTCCTCGTGTCTGTACTTCGGTGTGTGCAGCATTCCGTCGATGATGCCGTAGTTGGTAGTGTGATGGAGAGCCACCTTGATGTTCTCCTCTACGGTGAGCTTGTCAAAAAGCCTGATGTTCTGGAACGTACGCGCCATTCCGGCCTTGTTGATATCCACGGTGTTCATGCCCTTGGTGCTCTTGCCGTCAAAGAAGATCTCGCCTCTTGTCGGCTCGTACACCTTTGTGAGCATGTTGAAGATGGTGGTCTTGCCGGCTCCGTTAGGACCGATGAGTCCGCCTATCTCCGTTCTTCCGAGTGTCAGATTGAAATTATCTACAGCTGTCAGTCCGCCAAAGTCTATGCCCAGGCCCTTTACCTCGAGTATAGGCGCCTTGTCTCTGTCCTTCTCAGGGATGTAGACCTGATCATTGTATGGCTCATCGGGATCGTACTGCTCTTTTGAGTCAACGAAAACGGCTCGTCCGCCTACGTTGTCATTGTAGTAGATCTCCTGCCTGTTTTCATAAGCGTGTCCGGGATCGGAGATATCGATGTCCAGAAGTTCGTCGCGTTTGTCTTTGTTGTCTGCCATCTACTCCTCCTCCTTTCTGCTTTTTCCCTTTTTACTCTTGCCTTTTTTATCAGACCGTTTCTTTACAGGGTTGATCTTTGCCCATATGCCGCTGAGCCTTGCCTTGATGGCTGGGTTGTACGTACCGATCATTACGAGGATCAGCACGATAGCATATGTAAGCATTCTGTAGTCAGCAAACTGCCTGAATGTCTCCGGCAATACAGTCAGCAACGCGGCTGCGATGATGCCTCCCCAGATATTTCCTACTCCTCCGAGTACTACGAATACCAGTATCAGTACCGATGTGTTGAAGTTGAATTTGACTGGTACCAGTGTGCTGTAGTTGAGTCCGAACAGACAGCCTGCCATTCCGGCGAGAGCGGCGCTGACCACGAACGCCATCAGCTTATACTTCCTTACATCGAGTCCGATAGACTCGCCCGCGATACGGTTGTCTCTGATAGACATGATCGCGCGGCCCTGCTTGGAGTTCTTCAGGTTGAGTACGATGAAAACGGTGAACAGGCACAGAAGCAGTCCCCATGTGAAGTTTGCCATTGTCTTGGTCCCTGTGGCACCGATAGCTCCGGTGATTATTCTGTCATTGTTCTCCACGCCGTCTATGGTGTGGTTGAACGCGAATCTCAGTCGTCCGTCACCGTCGAATCCAAAGTAGAGGACGTTCATGAAGTTCCTTATGATCTCACCGAAGGCAAGAGTTACGATCGCCAGATAGTCGCCGCGGAGTCCCAGGATAGGGATACCTATGATGAATCCCGCGATCGCGGCTATAAGCGCTCCGAACAGCATGGAAATGATGATGATCGCAGGCTCAAACGACATGCTCTGTCCAAGTATGCGCGACATCAGTATCCCGCCAAAAGCTCCTACTGCCATGAATCCGGCATGTCCCAGCGAGAGTTCTCCTGAAATGCCTACTACGAGGTTCAGGGAGACCGCAAGCGAGATGTACACACAGATAGGAACGAACTGGCCCTGCAGGTTGTGGCCTATCAGACCGGCAGCCGTGAGGATCTGCAGAAGGATGTATCCGCCTATGAGTATGCCGTAAGAAATGGAAGCTTCCCTGCGGTACTCATTGCCTCTTACAGCGTTTTTCAGACCTCTGCTGCTAATGTTCTTAAGTATTCTTTCTGCCATGGCGCACCTACACTTTCTCGCTGATCTTCTTGCCCAGCAGCCCCGTAGGCTTTACGAGCAGAACGATGATCAGGCATGCAAATACGATGGCGTCTGAGAGTTCTGTCGAGATGTATGCTCTCGAAAAGATCTCGATTATGCCGAGGATAAGACCTCCTATCATAGCGCCCGGTATGGATCCGATGCCTCCGAAAACGGCCGCCGTAAACGCCTTGATACCCGGCATGGCGCCTGTAGTAGGCATCAGGACCGGATACGCAGACAGCATCAGCACTCCCGCTACAGCAGCAAGTCCGGATCCGATGGCGAATGTCAGCGATATGGACTGGTTGACGTTGATACCCATCAGCTGGGCCGCTCCGTTGTCCTCGGAAACCGCTCTCATCGCCTTCCCTGCCTTCGTTTTGCTGACGAAGAGAGTCAGGAGGATCATGATCACGATATTAGCCGCAATAGTAAAGAGCGACTCCATGGTGATAGTTAGCTGTCCGCCCGCAGCATGTATTGGCTTCATGCCTTTGAACAGGCTTGTGAACATCTTAGGGTTGGCACCCCAGATCAGAAGCGCGACATTCTGCAGAAAATACGAAACGCCGATAGCTGTGATCAGAACAGCCAAAGAGCCGGTTCCTCTCAGTGGCCTGTAAGCAAGCCTCTCGATCGTTATACCGAGGAGTGTGCATATGACCATTGCCACCAGAAGAGCCAGCCAGCCGTTAAGTCCCATATACATCGTCATTACGAACGACATGTAACCGCCGATCATAATGACATCACCATGAGCGAAGTTAAGCATCTTGGATATGCCGTATACCATCGTATATCCAAGCGCTATGATCGCATATACACTTCCCAGGCTCAGTCCTGAGATCAGATTAGTCAGTAAATTCATGGTTTTTCTTCCTAATAGTTATTTTGTAATAAACGCGGCTTCGGGGTGCCGCACCTGGATGCAGCACCCCTCTGCCAACAACTATACACTTAAGTCAGTCAGTGTATTAATCAACAGGAACGTATACGCCGTTCTCGATGACCATAGCATTCGGAGTCTTGTTGACTTCGCCTGCCTCGTTCCACTCCATCTGAGCGCCTGTAACGCCGCTTGCAACGAAGTCACCTGCAAATTCTTTTACGAGTGCCTCGCAGATCTCCTCGTGGGATGCGGATGCATCGAGTCCCGCTTCGTTCATTGCCTTGTATACAGCATATACGCAGTCATATGCGTCAGCTGCGAACTGGTTTGGCTCCTCGCCGTAAGCTTCCTTATAAGCTGCTACGAACTTCTGTGTAGCTTCATCCTCAGCTGTAGCGATGAACGGTGTCAGAAGCATAACTCCCTCTGCCAGCGATGTGTCGAATCCCTCGAGTGTGAGGATTCCGTCCATACCGTCAACTCCGAAGAATGTCGGAGCATAGCCGATCTTGTCTGCCTGGATCAGGATGTTCGAAGCCGGTGTGTAGTAGATTGGCAGGAAGACGAAGTCTGCGCCTGCGTTCTTCATGCTGTTGATCTGAGCCTGGAAGTCTGTGTTGGCATCATCAGAGAATGCCTCTACAGCTACGAGCTGCTTGCCTGCTGCTTCATATTCTGCTTTGAACTTGTCAAAGATTCCTGCGGAGTAGTCGGATGCGTTGTTGTAGATAACTCCAACCTTGGCATCTGCCATGTTTGTGACTACCCAGTCAGCTGCAGCGACACCCTGGTTAGGGTCGGAGAAGCAGAGCTGGAATACGTTGTCCTTACCCTCTGTAACTGCTACCTGGGAAGCGGAAGGTGTGAGTGTGAACACTCTGTCTTCGAAAGCCTTCTCAGAAGCTGCTACGCAGGAGCCGGATGTTGTTGATCCGATGAACACCTTCATTCCGTCATCCATCAGCTTGTTGTAAGCGTTGACAGCCTTCTCGCCGTCAGCCTCGTCGTCCTCTGCCTGCCATGCAAGCTGGAGTCCATCCGGATTAGCTGCGTTGATCTCATCAACCGCGAGCTGTCCGCCGTTCTTTACTGCGTTGCCGTAAATAGCTGCAGGTCCTGTGAGAGGTCCTGTGTTACCGAGCAGTACTGCTCCGGAATCTCCTGCATCACTGCTTCCGCCGCCGCCACACGCTGCCATGACGAATGCCATCATACAGGAGAGCGCTACAACTACGACTTTTGTCCATGTCTTTTTCATTTTGATTCTCCCTTTCTCTAGATATAGAAATCTGACTGAGCGATAGTTGATAGTTGCCTGTTCCCTTAGCCGGGCATTTAATAAGCCCGCATCGCTGCGGGCTTCCAAGCATAAGGTTTTAAGTTGACCTCTTGTACTCTATCGCCCTACAGCAGAACATCGCCCTCTACCAGTCTTACGACCAGAAGGACGCTGATAATGCCGATTACGATAAGGCTTGAACTAAAGTACATTTGATCTCC
>JBGUME010000207.1:0-4162 GCA_045116695.1 Anaerovoracaceae bacterium
CCATTGTCGATTTTATCATCGAGTACTGTTTACCGCAAGGGAAAAGGCGTCGTTTTCTGTGCTTTTCTATGTTTTTTATCAATAAAAAACGCGGCGCTGCCGCGCCGCATTGATAACTGCTGTTTTATTCTTTGTTTACATCGAGTCCGAACTCTGCCGGAAGAAATCTCGGGCAGATGTTTTCATCGGTAACAATGACCGAATTCGCAAGTCTTGTACCGATCGCGCAGGACTCACCAAGAGTCTTTCCGTAGGTCAGTCCGATGACCACACCCGCAAAGAACGCGTCTCCGGCGCCGGTCGTATCCCTGACCTCTGTCTTAGGTGCCGGGCAGTGTCCCTTGTCTCCTTCGATCGACGCATATACAGCTCCATCGCCTCCCATCGTGACTACCATGGCAGGGATCCTTGCCTGCGTGATCTTTGTAAAGAGTATCTCGCTCATCTCATCCGGCTCTTTGCCCTCATAGTCTTCGGAGAAGAGCAGTCCTGCCTCTTCAAGATTGCATACCAAACAGCTGATGCTTTGAAGCAGATCCCTGCGCTCCATGGCGATGGACATGTTGGAGACCGGCGCGTATACATTTTTGCCGTGTTTCTCGGCAAGCTCAAGCACCTTTTTGAGTGTAGGCACATCGACGTCAAACTCGACAGCGATACTGTCTGCGGCCTTGAATATCTCATCACCCTTTTCATCAAGTATGTCAGCGATCCTGGAGATGTCCGGCCTCTTGGATATGGAAGCGACCACGTCGCCGCTGTTGTCGAATACGGCGAGCCATGTGCCCAGACCGCCTTCGTAACGCCCTATGTATTCAGTATTGACCTTATGCTTTGTCAGCTTATCAACTACGTCATTGCTGATACCTTTCGGATCCACGACCGTCACAAAAGTAGGCCTCAGTTCTACGTTGGCTATGTCCTCGACTATATTACGGGCGACTCCGCCATGCACTTCAACCACATGTCCCGAGTTGCGTCCGCCCGGTATGTACTGCGCGTATGGATATCCCTTTATATCCACGAACGCCGCTCCTATAACGACAATGCCCGTATCTTTCTTTTTGGCCATGATCACAACCTCTCCATCCGCCGATCGTACATCCCTATTATACATCAAGCACGTGTATCAGTTTGCCAGCTGCGCCCTGAAGCGCTCAAACATCTTCTTTACTGCCGGTATGTTGATGACGATAACAGTCATTACCCCCTCTACCGCCAGATATGTAATATTGTACCACAACGACCATGTGAGAGCATTGAAGTTCTCAGGTGCGTACTCTCCGAAGAAGACCACTCCACTGATGACCGCGCAGATGTATCTGCAGAAGACGCCAAGCAGATACCCCTTGGTCAGGCCATTCTTTCTGTTCCTCACCAGTCCCGACAGTCCCATGACCGCAAAGGCTATAACATAGTCGAGTATCATCTGGACAGGATGGATGACATATCCTCCGAAGATGAGGTTCAGCAGCCCCGTCACGGCGCCGCCAAGCAGTCCCCATCTGGTTCCCAGCAGATATCCGAGCGCGATTATCGGCAGTGTTCCAAAAAGTGTGACTGCTCCGCCCTGAGGCATCTCGAAAAGTTTGATTTGATCGAGGATGATCGCAAGCGCTACCAACAGCGCTGTGGTCGTAAGTTTACTGGTGTAATTTCTTCTGCTGTTATTCTTATCCATAAAAAACCTCCTTAATGGATTCATTAAGGAGCGCGCTGAAAGCAAAACAAAAAAGTTCTGCACTATTTACCTCCCTACGCCGGCATTATCCGGATCAGGTGTAAGGGTCATCCCTCTCGGGACCTCTCAGCGAATGCTCCCCCGGTGTTAAGTTAATTATATTCCTTTAAAGCGAAGTGTTCCAGCTTTCTTTTTAAGACATTATTATTTCTATCTCCAGTTCTTTGTTTCCGTCATCGACCTCATACGTGATATCCGGTACCGTAAGTACCTCTTTCATCAGCCAGAATGATCCGTCTTCAGTCACACCTACATGCTTTGAGTGGATAAGTGTGTTCATCATTCTCGGGTTCTTCAGTCCGTACGCTGTCAGATCGATGGCTGACTCGGGCGATACCGCACCTTTTTCTTTCATGCAATCCATGAAACAGCATCCCTCCACATAGTGGATATACACTGATTTGCGGCCAAGCTCTATGGCTTTGCGGATAAGCATGCATACGCCGCCAATACCGTATTCGTTACCGGTGATCATCCTTATGGACTCTTCTGTCTGCGACACACGCCGCAGCTCATCGGTTGTAAACGCGTTGTGGATGACTATCGTATGCCCATTTTTCGTTTCGATATACAGGCAAGGCTCCTGCGGAAGACTTGATATCCTGTACACTTTTTCCCCGACAGTAAAATATAAACATCCGTCCGTTTCCGACAGTTTTACATCTTTATCCTGATACAGCGTTGTATTCATCTTGTTCTCATCGTCCCTTACTTAACCGTTTTATTTCCGTGTATATCATACCATGCTCACCTCTGTATGATCGCATGAGCGATGCATGGTTTACAGTCATTTTGACTTCTTTTGTGTCATTAAGCGCCGCAAGTATCTCCTGCTCCGAATCTGAGCCTAAGCACTCCGGCTTGCGTATGAGAGTGATGTGCGGTGAGAACTTCTTGCGGTCATACGGGATGCCGGCAGCGTCGAGCTCCCGCCGGAGTCTTCTCGCAAAAGACTGTAATGCCATGCCGCCGTCAATGCCTGCCCACCACAGTGATTTAAATGATCCGGTTCCCGAAAGAGTAATTTCAAACGGCCTGAGCCCGGCACGGTCGATCGCATCGAGGACGGTCTGCGGGTCGTCGAACTCGCCGATGAAAGCGAGCGTAAGGTGAAGGTTCTCACGCTTTGTGTAGTTGCCTTTCACCCCACGGTCCCGCATAAAGTTTTGCATGTCCTGCAATGCACCTTTTATTTCATCATTCAATTGCAATGCAATAAACAGCCTCATGCCAGTTCACACACCATAAGATATTCATCATCTCTTTCATCGACCGTTATGAATCCTGCACGCCTGTACATGCCGGCAGCATAATTGGCTTTCTGAACTGAAAGGGATACCCTTTTATACCCCTGTTCTTTAAGAAGCATCAGCATCTCCTGCAGCAGACGGGCGCCTATGCCTTTATCTCTGTACTCTTTTAATACGGAGATCGCAAGAGATGGTGTTTCGTCATCGATATGGCCGTAGTCATCCATGATCCGCGTCCATACGGCTCCGACGATCTGCCCGTTATCATCGGCAGCCACGCAGTAGTCCGCCCTGCCATCTCCGAAATCCTCGTAATACATCGAGAGCTCCGGCAGTTCTATGATCGAGCAGTCCGGCGCTTCGGTCCCTTCAGGGATAAAAATCGCTTCATACAGAAATACTTTCAGCAGTTCGTATTCATTTGGTTTAAGCGTTCTGAAAATCATTGCCTCAGATACTCTTCAAACTCTGCAGTGCGGGACCAATACTTGATGCCCCAGTTCTCAAAATTCCACTCATCCATGTATTCATTGCATTCATAGTCTACGTACCAAATAAGCCCGTTTTGCACGACGAAGTTAGTCGGAAAGTAATCGATATTCAGTCCTGCAGCTTTTGCCTGCGATGCCATTTCACGTACCTGCGCAAGATACGGCTCAACAGAGACCCCGTCAAGTACATAGTCAAAAATGGTGTCGCCTTCGATATACTCCTTGACGATGATTTCCGCTTCACTGTCAATGGATATCATCTCGGGGATCCTTATCCCTGCAGCCCTCAGCCTTTCATAGTCTCTATGCTCAGCCTCGATCTTATTGCCGAAACTATAGTAATCGCATGGTTCATGGTGGATCTGTTTCACCACGACCTGCATCCCGTCTGTCTCTGCAAGATAAGAATACCCTCCCTTGCCGTGACCGAGCATTTTTTTGATGCTGTATTCCTTATTACAGACAACTACTTTATCTGTCAAATCACACTCCTTATAAACCTTTATATTCCAATGCTAAATATACCAAATTGCGCTGTCTCTCTCAACGCACCAAGGGTGTTGTGATACAATTATGATATGAGACTGGACAAGTATCTGTCCGACATGGGTGTCGGTACAAGGAGCGAACTGAAAAAGGATATCCGCAAGGGCGGAGCTGTCGTCGACGGAGAGGTCATA
>JBGUME010000208.1:0-2590 GCA_045116695.1 Anaerovoracaceae bacterium
TCAGAAGCACCCCATCAAAGTGCCCTCTGAATGTCCGTACTACGAAGGAGGTGTCCTCATGACAGATACATTAAGCCCGGAAGTTAAGTCTGCCCTCTCCGGTATAACAACAGATCGCTTTTTTACCCCGGAGCAGTTTCAGAAAGATATCGACTATTACCGCGCCCAGAAGATCACGAAAGCCCTACTCGATGCGGAACTGATCAGCTTGGAAGAATACCACAAATTGAGCGAATTGAACGCGCAATCTTTCTCTCCGTTTCTCGTGGATATATTTCCTAATACCGTTGATAATACTGCGGTTCAGAGGTAATATACGACACTACCAAAGGGAGGTGAAATAGTGAAAAAGGTCACTAAGATCAAGGCAAAGCAGGCTCCTGCAGCAGAAAAAGCTAAGCTGCGTGTTGCTGCCTACTGCCGTGTATCCACTGATACAGATGCGCAGCTCGAAAGTCTGGAAGCCCAGAAGCAGCATTACGAAAGCTACATCGCCTGTCGGGATGACTGGACGTTTGCCGGGCTCTACTACGATGAAGGCATCACCGGCACCAAGAAGGACAAGCGGCCTGAACTGATGCGGATGATCCGGGACTGCGAGGCTGGCAAGATCGACTTTGTCATCACCAAGTCAATCAGCCGCTTCTCCCGGAATACAACCGACTGTCTGGAGATGGTAAGAAAGCTCCTCGCACTGAATATCCCGATCTACTTCGAGAAGGAAAACCTGAACACGGGCTCAATGGAAAGCGAGCTCTTCCTCGCTATCTTAAGCAGCATGGCTGAAGGCGAGTCTGTATCCATCTCGGAGAACAGCAAATGGTCGATCCAGAAACGCTTCAAAAACGGAACCTTCAAGATCAGCTACCCACCCTACGGCTACGATTGGGACGGTGAGCAGATGGTTGTAAACCCCGAGCAGGCAGAGAACGTCCGCTGGATTTTTGATCAGGTGCTGGCAGGCCGCGGCACGCATGATATTGCCAAGGATCTGAACGCCAAAGAAGTCTGTACCAAAAAGGGAAAGCGCTGGACGGCAAACACGATACGCACATTGATCGTCAATGAAAAATACACCGGCGATGTGATATTCCAGAAAACCTACACAGACTCACAGTTCAACCGACACGTGAATAACGGCGAAAAAGATCAATATGCTCTGGCTGACCATCACGAGGCCATCGTGAGCCGGGAGGTCTTCGCTGCAGCCGGTGAAGTGCTCCGACAGCACAGCAAGGAAAAAGGCATCATCAAGGGCAGCGGCAAATACCTGAACCGCTACTGCTTCTCCGGCAAGATCATCTGCAGTGAATGTGGCGACGTCTTCAAGCGCCGGACGCATTACTGCAGCGAGTATAAATACATCGTCTGGACTTGCAGCACGCATCTCGATGACAAGAGCAAATGCTCCATGAAGTTCATCCACGATGACGCTCTGAAGGCTGCCTTTGTAACGATGATCAACAAGCTGATTTTTGCAAGGAAGCTGATCCTGAAACCTTATGTGCAGGCGCTGCGCAAGGGAAACAACGACGACTCCCTCCACAGGATTCAAGAGCTGCAGACCCTGCTCATGGAAAACAGCCAGCAGAAAGAACGCCTGACCGGATTCATGGCGCAGGGCTATATCGACCAGATCCTTTATAACGAGGAGATGAACACCCTGCTCGCACAGGCTGACAGATACAACACAGAAATCGAAATGCTTGGCAAGAGCGTCAAAGGCGACGCCTGCCACATTCAGGCAGCAACTGCCCTGCTCCGCTTTACAGAGAAAAGCTCCATGCTCGACTCCTTCGATGAAGAGTTGTTCGAAGAGACCGTGAGCCGCGTCCGGGTGCTCTCAAGGGAGAAGATCGCTTTTGAACTGAAATGCGGACTCACGCTAACAGAAAGGATGTGAAAAAATGGGACACACCCCTTACGGATACCGGATCGAAAATGGGATCGCGGTCATCGACAATGATGCTGCGGACAGACTCCGTAACCTATACAAGAACTACCTTGCAGGCATGGGGCTCATGTCAGCTGCGGCAGAGGTCGGAATTGACGCCTATCACGGCAGTGTCAAGCGGCTCCTGAGTAATAAGCACTATCTCGGCGATGCCTTCTACCCTGCCATCATTGATGAAAGAACTTTCGTTAAGGCTCAGGAAGAAATCACGCGACGTGCAGAAGCCCTCGGCAGAAATGGCCGGAAGACAAAACCACGGGAGCTAAAACCCTTCAGGCGATTCAGGCTCGGAGAGCTCACTGAACACTTTGACAGCCCGGTGCAGCAGGCAGAATACATTTACAGCCAGATTGAAAGTGAGGTGAGCTGATGGCAAATGTAACCTTCATCCCAGCCAAACGGCAAGTCGGAAACAACATCAAAAAAGCTGAGAAGCCAAAGCTCCGAGTCGCGGCGTACTGCAGAGTCAGTACTGACAGCGATGAGCAGGCTACCAGCTACGATGCACAGATTGAACACTACACAGAGTACATTTCCAAGAATCCAGACTGGGTGCTGGCTGGCATCTTCGCCGATGATGGTATTACCGGCACCAACACCAAGAAGCGTGACGAGTTTAATCGCATGATCGATGAG
>JBGUME010000209.1:0-10143 GCA_045116695.1 Anaerovoracaceae bacterium
GCAAACGCATCGACAGGGATGCTCCTGTTAAAGTGAAAAAGTGCCCTCCGCATCTCAAACATACGGTGAATATCAGCAAGGTTAGCGCTTCCGACTTTAAGCTCCCGATCAGATCGAAGACTACACATGTCATCGGGATGGAGCCTAAGCAGATCGTTACAAACGACATTGTGGAGCACTTCCCAAAGACCGACAATTTCGTTCCACATGATGGATATCTCAAGATCGCTGCCGTTGAGAGACATCAGAACAGCGGCAAGATCGGCGTAGCAGTTACAAAGGGATACGGCATAAAGGGCGGAGCCATTGCTTCATCCGTTTCGCACGACTCGCACAACATCATAGTAATAGGCGACAACGATGAAGATATCGCTATAGCCGTAAACGAGATAGCGCGCGTACAGGGTGGATACACTGTTGTGGAAAACGGCAAGGTCTTTGATACGCTGCCTCTGCCTATCATGGGACTGATGACAGACGTTCACTTTGAGGAGGTCAACGATAAGCTCAAGGTCATGAAGGACAAGGCATATGAGATGGGAGTCTCACAGGACTTCGACCCGTTCATAACACTGTCATTCATGGCTCTTACGGTAATTCCTGAGCTTCGCGTGACACCGAGGGGGCTTTACAGAGTATCGGCTAAAGGATCCGGATTCATAAAGTAAAAATGTTTGAAAAAGAATTAATGAAACAGTCAGTGGACCTTGCGGAAAAACACCGCAAGGTCCTTCACGAGATGCCGGAAAAGGCGTTTGAGGAGCATAAGACGACTTCCTATATCAAGAAGGTATGCGAAGGATATCCTGTAAGGGCCGTTGACATAGGCATGGATACCGGGGCAGTGTATTGGCTGGATGCAGGTAAGGCTGAGACCATCGGACTCAGGGCTGACATCGATGCGCTGCCGACTGAGAGAGGTCCGCAGCATCTCTGCGGGCATGACGCGCACACTGCAAGTCTGCTGGGCGCCATGAACTATCTCTGCGGAGCCAGGGAAGAATTGCCGTATAACGTTCTTTTCATATTTCAGCCTGCGGAGGAAGGAACACGCGGCGCAAAAGCCATGATTGATCACGGACTGCTTGAGAAGATCCCTGATAAGCCTGTCAGGCTATTCGGGATCCATAACAGGCCCGAAGTCGACTGCGGGTGCGTTGTGATCCATAAGGGACCGTTGATGTCTGAAAAGAACGTATTCACTGTCACGTTCAAAGGCGTACCGGGGCATGGATCGCTGCCACAGGAGTGTGTTGATCCGATAGTCGCGGCCGCGGCGTTCGTGACCGGGCTGCAGACCGTGGTCAGCCGTAACGTAGATCCCTTTGAACCGGTCATCTGCACCGTAAACAGCATCACTGCCGGCGCCCCGGACATCCCGGTGCCGAGGGACGCGGTCGTCACGGGATACTTCAGGTCATACGACCACAAGACGCACATGCGGATGGGTGAGCGTCTCAGAAGGCTGGCTGCCGGCACGGCTGACGCATATGAGTGCGGATGCGATATAAACGTGATCCATGCAGTTCCTGCAGTAAACAACAGCGATGAGATGTATGGTATAGCCCTGCGTGCTGCCGAAGCAGCAGTGGGGAAGGATCATGTCACAGACAGCAGACCGTGCATGGCTTCCGAAGACTTTGCCGTATTCGGTGCGGAAGTGCCATCGTTCTTCTACTGGGTAGGGAACGGCACGCCGGGTAAAAAGTGCGCGCCGTGGCATGACCCAGCATTTTGCGTCGATCCTCACTATACAGAAACAGCAGTACCGGTGCTCTGTGCGTCTGTTCTGACCAAGTAAAACTAAAATAGTTTTAGTTTTGAAACGCAAAAAACAGCTCTAAATAGGGCTGTTTTTGTTGTATTTTATGTAAAAAGCACGCTATAATAATTACAACGGTTTTAAGTATTAGACCGTTATAAGCACTAAAACATATCAAGGGACTAAATCATGAAACTGATGAAAACGGAGGATGCCGTTGGACAGATCATATGCCACGACATCACACAGATAATCAAGGACGTTACAAAGGACGCGGTATTCCGCAAGGGACACATCATTACGGAAGAGGACATACCGGTACTGCTTTCAGTCGGCAAGGACCACATTTATGTCTGGGAAAACGATGAAAGCATGATGCACGAGAACGAAGCGGCTGAAGTGCTCTGTGCTATCTGCAAGGGCGATAACATCAGGCGTGGCGCGGTAAAGGAAGGCAAGATAGAACTCTGCTCTGAGATCGACGGCGTTCTCCGCATCGACAGGGAGAAGCTTCTCGCTGTAAACTCTTTCGGGCAGATGATGATAGCGACCCGCCACGGAGACTTCCCTGTAAAGAAGGGCGATAAGCTCGCGGGGACACGCATCATTCCGCTCGTTATTGAGAAAGAGAAGATGCAGAAGGTGAAGGCTATTGCCGGCGATGAACCGATAATGAAAGTCGAGCCGTTTATCAACCGTAAGGCCGGGATAGTCGCAACCGGAAATGAGGTCTTTTACGGGCGGATCAAGGACGAATTCACACCCGTTGTTATACAGAAACTAGAAGAAGCCGGCGCTGAGGTTGCAGGTGTAAAGGTATCTGATGACAGAAGCGAGAACATTGAAAAATGCATCAGGGAATTCCTTGATGAAGGATGTGATCTGATAGTATGCACAGGGGGCATGAGCGTCGATCCTGATGACAGGACTCCGCTTGCGATCCGCAATGTATGCGGAAGCGCGGTAACTTACGGAGCGCCGGTGCTGCCGGGTGCCATGTTCATGCTTTCGTACTATGGGGACACGAAGATCCCGGTCATGGGTCTTCCCGGCTGCGTAATGTATGCCCGCAGGACTATATTCGATATCGTTCTGCCGAGGGTCATGACTGGAGAGATACTTGAGAAGAGTGACTTCGACAAGCTCGGAGAAGGAGGCTTTTGCCTAAACTGCGAAGTCTGCACATTCCCTAACTGCGGATTCGGCAAATAAGGCAAGGCCAATATCATGGTGTTACTGATCCTAAGCGCGCAGGATCATGGCATATACAACTTATTTCAAATGATCACCGCGTGACGCGGTGATACCGGAAAGAAGGAAACCATGAAGAAGAAACTGTTTACACTATTAGTTGCTTTCACAATGATCTTTGCCCTCGCGGCGTGCGGCGGAAGCGGAGAAAGTGAAGATGCAGCGCCTGCAGAAAAGACTACGGTCAATGTATTTGCGGCTGCTTCGCTTGGCGCGGTAATGGGTGAGCTTGAAGCAAACTATGAAGCGGCAAATCCGGATGTTGACATCGTCGTCAACGCTGACAGCTCCGGCGCTCTGCTGACACAGATCCAGGAAGGCGCTCCTTGCGACGTGTTCTTCAGCGCTGCTCAGAAGCAGATGGATACGCTTGAAGAGGCCGGCCAGGTAGTGGAAGGCACAAGGACCAACGTTGTAAACAACCAGCTCGTAGTCGTCACGCAGCCTGACAGCGCGACAGAGGTCACGGGCCTCGCGGATATCGCCAAGGCCAAGAGCATCGCACTTGCTGACGGCAGCGTACCTGTAGGCAAGTACACAAGACAGGCCATGATCAATCTTGGACTTCTTGCTGAAGTTGAGGATCCTGCAACAATAACCACTCAGGAAGTGTCCGACCAGCTCGGCGGTGTTGAGATCAGTGAGCAGGGCAACGTAAGCAAGGTGCTTGCAGCAGTCGAAGAGGCATCGTGCGAAGTCGGAACAACGTACCTCTCAGATACAGTAGGCCATGAGGATGGCGTTAAGATCCTTGAAGTGGTAGGATATGATGTAACAGGAAACATCATTTATCCTGTAGCACAGATCGTGAATCCGGATGCTGATGACGCGGAGTCAGCTGCAGCAGCAGACTTTATCGCATTCATCACAAATGATGATGCCAAGGCTCTTTATCAGCAGTACGGATTCGATACTAACGTAGAATAAGAGGGTAAGTGAGCAGCTTTATTGAGCTAGCAAAATCACTGGATTGGAGTCCGCTTTGGATATCGCTGAAGACCGGGGTCGTAGCGACTGTAATATCGTTCTTCCTCGGTCTTTGGGCTGCCCGCAAGGTCATTAAGAAAGATTACCGCGCAAAGTCGATCCTCGACGGGATATTGACATTGCCTATGGTACTTCCGCCTACCGTTGCGGGTTTCTTTTTACTGCTGATCTTCAGCCGCAGAAGGACGTTTGGCATCTTTCTGAATGACACATTCAACATCCAGGTGGTACATACCTGGCTGGGCTGCATACTCGCGGCGACTGTCATAGCCTTCCCACTCATGTACAGGAACGCCAGAGCTGCATTCGAACAGATAGATGCAAATCTGGTATATGCCGGACGCACGCTCGGGATGTCTGAAACATCGATTTTCTGGCGCATAGTAGTGCCTACCGCCGGTCCGGGTATAGCGAGCGGCACCATACTTACATTCGCAAGGGCGATGGGAGAATACGGAGCTACGTCGATGCTTGCGGGCAACATACCGGGCAAGACCGGTACCGTATCGCAGCGCATCGCCATGGTGATCCAGGACGGCGACTATGTCACCGCGGGATTCTGGGTAGCCATTGTTCTTGTGATCGCCTTCGTGCTGATCTTCATGATCAACATGATAACCGGCAAGCACATGAAGAACATCCGAAAGTGGTAGGTGTACGGAATGAGGAGACTGTACGCGGATATCCACAAAAGAATAGGAGAATTCGACCTCAACGTGCTGATCGAGAGCGATGCGGACAGGGTAGGCATACTCGGAGAATCCGGGAGCGGAAAGAGCATGACGCTCAGGAGCATCGCCGGTATAGAGAGTGTTGATTCGGGGCATATTGAGGTAGACGGCAGGGTGCTGTATGATCCTTCTGAGAAGATCGACCTTAAGCCTCAGAAGCGCAACGTCGGATATATGTTCCAGAACTACGCGCTCTTCCCGACCATGAGCGTGATGAAAAACGTCATGGCGGGTCCGGGCAGAGCTACAGAGGAAAACCGCCATAAGGCTGCGGACATGCTGAGACGCTTCCGCATGGACGGATTCGAAGACAGGCTTCCGGGCGAACTGTCGGGAGGCCAGCAGCAAAGAGTCGCCCTTGCGCGTATAATGGTCACAGAACCTGACCTCATACTTCTGGATGAGCCATTCTCAGCCCTTGACAGCTATCTGAGGGATCGAATGCAGGTGGAGATGCTGGAGATGCTGGAAGACTATAAAGGTCAGGCTGTAATGGTATCCCACAGCAGAGACGAGCTCTACAGATTCAGCAATGAACTGTTTATTCTGAGCAATGGCAGCATCATAAGCTCGGGCGACACAGGATCGGTATTCAGGGAGCCGGGGAATATAATTGCCGCACGCCTCACAGGATGCAAAAATTTCTCTGATGCGAAGATCATCGATGATCACACGGTAGAAGCGATCGATTGGGGAGTCATCCTGAAACTGAAGAGAGAGATACCTGCGGGCATAAGCAAGATAGGCTACCGGGCTCACCGCTTCACTCCGGTATGGGGCGAGGCGCAGGAGAACTGCATCAGATTCGATCTGGTGAGGATAGATGATCTTCCGTTCGAGAAGAATATCTACATACGTTCCCTTGACGATGAAGCGCCTGTTTGCTGGTTCGTACAGGGAGAAGAAGAGAGGATCCTGGAGGAACGCGGACTGCCGGATCACCTGAAAATGGAAGAGGAGCACATTTTGCTCCTTGAAGAATAAGAGTTAAGGATCAAA
Organism: Anaerovoracaceae bacterium; assembly: GCA_045116695.1. Classification (GTDB taxonomy): domain Bacteria; phylum Bacillota; class Clostridia; order Peptostreptococcales; family Anaerovoracaceae; genus Crickella. The sequence goes on from JBGUME010000209.1 coordinate 5,731, forward strand.
GGAGAAGCATTAAAGATGAAATATGCATTGAGCGCAAGAAATCAGCTGGAAGGTGTCGTGACAAAAGTAGATGAGGGAGCCGTAAACGGAATAGTCGTCATAGACGTCAACGGGACTCCGGTAACGGCAACCATCTCTATGGGATCGATAGAAAGACTGGGTATAGCGCCTGGCGTCAAAGCCTGCGCTGTCATCAAGGCAACTGAAGTCATGATCGGAAAAGGCGAGCTGTGCCTCAGCGCCCGCAATCAGTTCCCGGGCAAGATCGCTTCGGTCGAAGAGGGTGCGGTAAACGGCATAGTAAGGATAGAAGTCCTTGGCGGAAATATAATGACTTCTACTATTTCCATGGGAGCCATCAGGGAACTCGGCCTTGAACCGGGAGTAGAAGCGAAGGCAGTCGTAAAGGCCACATCGGTAATGGTGGGCATATAGTGAAATTTTATGATGCGCTGTGCGAACTGAATATAAACCTGGAGAACCGGCTGTTCACCGTCTGTGAAGGCGCCCATGCGGGAGAGAAGATGTTAGTCTCCGCGGACGAACCTGTCTGGATGAGTGGTAAGGACGGCTTCTTTTCAGTGCATGCATCCGAGGCTATAGCGGCTGAAGACGGCACGCTTACTGAGATAGGCGGCGAGCGCGTCTTCGCTGAGCTTCTGGGAAATGAGAAGAAGATGGTCATCTGCGGGGCCGGCCATGTTTCCATGCCTGTGATCCGTATCGCAAAGATGATGGGATTCCATGTGACTGCCATAGACGACAGGATGCAATTCGTTCAGAACGCTCTGGATAACGGAGCGGATGAGGGCGTGTGCAGCGGCTTTGAAGAAGCCCTGGCCAATATACCGGGCGACCTTGATACATTCTTTATCATAGTGACGAGGGGACATCTCTCAGACTCAGAGTGCCTCCTCAGCATAGTAAAGAAGCCTTACGCATACATCGGCATGATAGGCAGCCGCCGCAAGGTGGGTATGGTGAAGCAGCTGCTTGCAGACAAGGGCATACCGCAGGATGTTATAGACTCCGTCCATACTCCTATAGGTCTCGATATTGGCGCCGAGACGCCTGAAGAGATCGCTGTGGCCATAATGGCTGAGATCATCGAGGTCAAGAACAAAACGAGAAAAAGCGCAGGCATCACGCATGAGATCATGGAAGTCCTTCAGTCCGGTACAAGGGGGAAAGCTGTTCTTGCAACCATAGTATCCAAGAAGGGATCATCGCCGAGGTCCGCGGGCTCAAGGATGCTCATAGCAGAGGACGGAAGCATCACGGAGACCATAGGCGGAGGGCTTGCCGAGGCAAGAGTCATTGAGAAGGCAAAGGATATGCTGGCCGCAAACAAAAACGAGCCGGTAAGGCCCGTGATGATGCATGTGGATATGACCGGAAAGGATGTTGCCGAATCCGGCATGATATGCGGAGGAGCCATAGAGGTGCTCCTTGAAACAGTATAGACCGCTCTGATCAGAGGCGGTCTATATCTATGACTTCATCTTCACTTTCTGCTTCGACAAGGAGCAGATCTTTTTTATGGGCGTCTATTATCTGGCGTCCGCCTGTATCGCCCTCAAGTTTCATGAGATCTTCTCTGTAGAGAGATGAAAAAATCTTGGGATTGCGCATCTTTCCCTGCCACGCGAGGGAAACGATGCCTGCAGTTCCTTTTTTATATGCATCGATGAGCTTCTCAATAGTCGCTGTCGTGAGGCCTGGCTGGTCGCAGACGCAGAATATGTACGCGTCCGCATCGCCTGCGGACATGAGTCCAAGCTTCATGCTGCGGGATATGCCAAGGTCAGGTCTGTCATTCATGACTATATCAAAGCCTGATGCCAGCTTCGCGACCTCATCATACTGTGTGACCAGTATCTTTTTATACACATCCAGAGGGCGGACAGCATCAAGGATGGACGCTATCATAGGACGTCCGTCATCCATTATGTGCAGCAGCTTGTTGCTGCCGAATCTTTTGCTGTCGCCGGCGGCCTCCAGTATGACGGCGATCTTCCTGTCTCCGGGCTCTATGAGCGAACCCCATGCGATCTGTATGCCGAAAACCCCAAGTATCTGCTGAAGCCTGTATGCCGCGGCAAGTCTGTCTATGTCATCGTCCACCTGGTTCAGGAAGATGCGGAATTCGCCGCGAACACCTTTCTGACCGCCGCTGCGTGAAGCTAGTATCTTATGAATGAGGTTCACATCAACTGTCTCGCGCTTTATAGGATCAGGCAGTTCGCTTGCGCGGTAAACAGCATCTTCAGTCAGTTTCCCGACGGCGGAGAGCCCGGCAACGCAAACCGTTATATCTGTATAGTCGGGAATGACAGGTTCCCGGTCTCCCGGCCACTTGAGAGGCATGCGGCGGGAGCCGTCCGCTTCTACAAGGACTACATCAGCGGTCTCCCGAAGGCTTTCCAGAACATCTTCCGGAGGAGCCGTAACCTTGCCCGGCCTTTTGGGATCATCGGAAACCATTATCCTGATGCCTTCTTCCTCCATGCGCTCAGGACGGTACATGTGTGTCGTAGTGGTAATGACTACGCTTTTGCCTGCTGCCGCGAGTTCGCGCGCCCACGCAAAAATGAGCGAGGTCTTGCCGCCCGCGCCCGTAACGCTGATGACCGCATGCTCAGGTAACTTAAGCTGCAGCGCTTCTGTTATGCTGTTCTGTTCGCCTTTGTAATTCCATAATTTCATATTTGTATTTTACAATTATGGCAATCGACGGTCAACGTGACTATAATGATATTAACAAAGGATACATAAGCGTCACCCCGAAGGGTGGGCAAGGAGGTATTCATGAAACTGGGAAAGAACAAAGACAAAGACACAAGCGTCAGCATCAGGAACGTATATAAGCTGGAAGGCAGGGTACCTATAAGCAGGGCCATCCCGTTCGGCCTCCAGCACGTACTGGCCATGTTTGTGGCAAATGTAACTCCGCTTATCATCATCGCGTCGGTAGCCGTTTATGACGGGCAGCCGTTCAGCGCGGTAGAGACAGCAAGACTGATCCAGAACTGCATGCTCATAGCAGGTATCGGTACTCTGGTGCAGCTGTATCCGATATGGAAGGTAGGTTCGGGACTGCCTATCGTTATGGGCCTGTCGTTCACCTTCCTGGCGGCAAGCATGTCCGCCGCCTCCAAGGATTACGGTGTGATGGTAGGAGCCATCATAGTCGGAGGTATTTTTGAAGGCTGCCTCGGTCTCCTGGCCAAGTACTGGAGAAAGATCATATCGCCGCTGCTCTCGTCCTGCGTTGTAGTAGCTATCGGACTGAGCATCCTGAACGTAGGCGTATCATCCTTCGCCTCGTCTGCCAAGTATCCGGTAGGCGCGTGGCAGAACCTCCTGGTCGCCACGCTGACACTCATTGCGGCTCTGGTGTTCCATATCAGGATGAAGGGCGTCGCAAAGCAGATGTACGTTCTCTTCGGACTTCTGTTCGGCTACGCCATATCGATGATCTTCGGAATGGTAGACTTCGCGGCGATGGGAGACACCATCAAGGAGATGGGAGTCTTCTCGGTGCCTGAACTTTTCGCTTTCAAGCCAAAATTCCAGGCCGGAGCGATCATATCTTTCTGTCTGGTATTCATGGTATCCGCGGTAGAGACTATAGGCGATACGACGGCGGCGTGTACAGGCGGTCTCGGAAGAGACATAACAGAGAAGGAGATCTCCGGATCTCTCTGCTGCGACGGATTCATGTCAGCTATTTCCGGCGGGGTATTCGGATGCTCGCCTATAACATCTTTCAGCCAGAACGTAGGACTCATCGCCATGACAAGGGTTGTCAACAGGTTCTGCATCATGTTCGGAGCGCTGGCCATGATCCTTGGCGGACTGTTCCCGCCGATCGGCGCTTTCTTCACGACGCTGCCTGACTGTGTATTGGGAGGCTGCACGGTCATCATGTTCGGTTCCATCATGATGGCGGGCGTCAAGATGATGATAGAAGCAGGCCTCGATAACAGAAATACCCTGATAGCCGCTACGGCTCTGTGCCTCGGCGTAGGTGTTACACAGGTCGATGGATTCTTCGATCATCTGCCTGCTATCTTTGGTGAGATATTCGCGGGCAACATGGTAGCCGGAGTATTCGTAGTCGGACTCATCATGGAGATACTGCTGCCGAAAGATCCTGCAAAATACGAGGCGTTCATGGAGCACATGGATGATGCTCTCGACATAGTCGACATCGATCCGAATCTCATGTTCGATCACGTACAGGAAGACAACGAAAAGACAGAATAAACGGGCAAAAAACAAGCTCAAAAACCGGCCGCGGGGCACGTCCTCGTGGCTTTTTTTAGTACAACCCAAAATTATTTTAGGTTTTTGCGTATATGTTCTTGTTTTGATACATTTGAGCATTTATAATTTTCATGAGAGAGTATA
>JBGUME010000210.1:0-4139 GCA_045116695.1 Anaerovoracaceae bacterium
GAAGCTTTCAACCCTAACGACAAGTTCCCTAAGGCTCATATCGAGACCAAGCAGATGCAGTATCTCTACAACGACGGAGAACTCTACTACTTCATGGATACCGAGACTTATGATCAGGTCCCGCTCACATTCGAGCTGGTAGAGGATGCCATCAAGTATATCCGCGAGAACGACATGGCTACTGTCAAGTTCTACAAGGACAACGCATTTACTGTTGAAGCTCCTAACTTTGTGGACCTCGAGGTCATCGAGACCGAGCCTGGCGTGAAGGGCGATACCGCTACGAACGTCACCAAGGCTGCTACAGTCGAGACAGGCGCTGTCATCCAGGTGCCTATCTTCATCAACGAAGGCGAGAGGATCCAGATCGATACAAGATCCGGCGAATATCTCGGAAGATCGAAGTAGGAGACTGAATTGACCGGAGTAGATAAAAGGTCTGAGACCGTATCCGGCAAGGGCATTGAGAAGAACAGAAAGCGCTTCCACAGATCACTTCGCATCGTAGTAGCGCTTATAGTTCTTGCTGCGCTCTCGCTTTGGGGCGTATATATGATGTCCAAGCCTTATGACAGAACGCGTACCACGTACGCGGATTTTGTCGTAGAAGAAGGTGACGACACAAGCGCTGTCGCAGCCAGACTTCAGGAAGAGGGAATGATCAAAAGCGCTTCCGAATTTGAAACTCTGTCAAAGATCACTTTCGCAGGGAAATTCAAGCCGGGGATATATTATCTTTCCCCATCCATGGATTCGCTACAGATACTCAGAACACTCCAGAGCGGGCTTTCCACTTCAAAAGGATTCACGGTGCCTGCCGGATACACTGTTCTGCAGCTTGCTTCCGCGCTTGGTCGCGACGGACTTGCGGATGAGCAGCTGTTTCTCCAGGCTGCCGGATCACCGGAGATAGGTTCTCTTGAGATACTTGGAGAGAATCCCGAGGGACTTTCAGGTACTGATCTTATAGAAGGCTTCCTTCTGCCCGGTGACTACGCTCTGAGCGCCGAAGCGGACGAAAGCATGATGATAGTCATGATGCTTGACGCTTTCGCAAACTTCTATGACGATGACTGCAAAGCCAGGGCAGATGAACTGGGCATCACAACAAGACAGCTTCTTGTCATAGCTTCAATGATCGAGAATGAGACATCCATAGACAAGGAAAGAGCGGCTATATCCGGAGTGATACATAACCGCATCAACCTCGAACTCACACCTGTGAGCGAACTTCCTGTCAAGCCGCTTTGTTTCCCGAGCAAGGAATCTATCATGGCAGCGCTTTATCCTGAGGACAACGAATTCACATACTACGCGCTCAATGCCAGCATGGACGGAACTCATAGATTCACGTCAGATGAAGAAGAATATAATGCCTGGATGGAAGAACTAAACAGCAAAGAAGCTACCGAGGAACAGCCATGAATGTAAGAGATGTGCCTCTTAAGGAATTCGTTGACAGCCATCACAGGGCTCTCGATGAAGATCTGGCCGAACTCAGGCGTTCCAATGAGAGTGAAAGCGTTCCCCTGATACTCGCAGAGACCGAAGAAGTCCTTGGCCTTCTCACCGGTCTTACCAGGCCAAAACGCATATTGGAGATCGGGACAGCTCATGGTTATTCAGCGCTGTTCTTTGCAAAGAAATTGCCTGAGGCACGTATCACAACGATCGAAAGAAACCCGGCCATGATAGTTTATGCCGAGGAAGAATTCGCCGGGCGCAAAGAAGGCGAAAGGATAGATCTTCGTATCGGAGACGCGGGTGAGATACTCGATGGCCTCGTAGAAGAACTTAAGGATGCGGAAGAATCCGAAAAATTCGATTTCGTATTCATCGATGCCGCGAAAAGCCATTACAGGGAGTTTCTCGAGCAGGCTGAGAAGATCTGCACAGGAAACGCCATAGTCGTATGCGACAACATACTGCTCAAAGGATGGATAGTTCAGGCTGAAGGCCCCGAGGCAAAGCGCCATAGGACAAACATCAAGTACATGAAGCAGTTCCTTGATTATCTCAAGGAAAGAGATGATCTGGAGACAACGATACTTACCGGGGGAGACGGCCTGGCCATAATACGTTTCAGGAATGACAAATAATTCACCTAAGATAGAACTGCTCGCACCGGCGGGCGATATGGAAAAACTCAAGACTGCTGTAAGGTTCGGAGCTGACGCCGTATATTTTGGCGGTGAACTGTTCAGCCTCAGGGCCGGAGCAGGCAATTTTACCGTGCCTGAAATAGAAGAGGCGATGGAATGGCTCCATGCCTACGGCGCCAAGGGATATATGACTATCAACATATACCCTCACAACGGCGATATTTCGCCTCTGAGAGATTATATCGGCAAGATCAGAGATATTCCCGTTGACGCGTTCCTGGTGTCAGATCCGGGCGTTATGAGCCTTATAAAAGAACAGATACCTGATGCTGAGATCCATCTGTCAACACAGGCAAATACTACAAATTATCTGACGGCAAAGTTCTGGGCTCAGCAGGGAGTAAAACGTGTAGTATGCGCGCGTGAGATGAGCATCGAAGAGATCAGAGTCATGAGGCGCGAGCTGCCTGAAGATATAGAGATCGAGTCCTTCGTTCACGGAGCGATGTGTATCTCTTATTCCGGAAGATGTCTGCTAAGCAATTTCATGGCGGGCAGAGACGCCAACCAGGGCGCCTGCACTCATCCATGCAGATGGAAATACGCTCTCGTAGAAGAACAGAGGCCGGGAGAATACTACCCGATCGAAGAAGACAGCCGCGGAAGTTACATCCTGAACTCACGCGACCTCTGCATGATCGATAAGATCCCGGATCTGGTCGAAGCAGGCGTATATTCCTTCAAGATAGAAGGGCGCATGAAGTCGATGTATTACGTGGCGACAGTCGTATCTGCTTACAGGGCGGCAATGGACGCGTATCTGGCTGATCCTGATAATTACGTCTATGACACAAAGTATTTTGACGAGCTTTGCAAGGCAAGCCACCGCGAATTCACTCACGGTTTTTATTACAACAAGCCTACCGATAAAGATCAGAACTATCTGACGAGCGAATACACAAGAGATTACTCATTCGTCGGTCTTGTCAGAGATACAGATGAAACTACCGGTCTCACTACAGTAGAGCAGCGAAACAAGTTTTCTGTGGGAGATACAGTAGAAATATTCGGACCGCGCACTCCGTTCTGGGAAGAGACGGTCACCGAAATGTACAACGAGGAAGGGGAGCCGGTGCAAAGCGCTCCTCATCCGCAGCAGATATTGAAGATACGCTTTAACAGAGTCCCTCCTGAAGGATTCATAATGCGTAAAAAGAAATAGCACCATATCACAGGAGTCAGCACAATGGACGATCCCTCTATAGTAATCAGTATTCTTATAGTCATCATCATGGTGGTCAACGCTCTTGTCGTTGCCTGCAAAAGGGCGCTGGACTATGTTGACCGCAACATTATCAAGGAAAGGATCGAGGATGATCCTGAAAGCATAAAGCTGCAGGCTGTCTCGTTCTTCCTGTCCAAGCCTTCCAGATATCACTACGCAAACCACGCGGCAAGCTTTCTGAACATCGTCGTATGCTTCATCCTTTTCAACACGATGCTTATCAAGCTCGACAGATTCAGTATGCCGCTCATCATACTTTACAACGTGCTTTTCTATGCTGTTTATACGGCTCTCTCGGATATCCTTCCAAAGAAGCTCGCAGCACAATCGAGCGAGAAGGTGAGCGTCGGTCTTGTAGGATTCCAGAAGTTCATCTATTACATCACTCTCCCATTCGTATGGTTCTGTAGGGGGATCGCTAACGTCATCCTCAGGATCATGGGCAAGGATACCAATGTAGATGATGCGTATTTCAGCGAAGACAAAGTCATGTCCATGCTGGACAGAGGTCAGGAATCCGGAGAAATCAAGGAGGAAGGCCGCAAGATGATCGACTCCATATTCGAGTTTGACGATCTTCTGGCATATGAGATCATGACTCCGCGTACAGACGTGTTCATGATCGATCTCGAGGATGACAGAAGCGAGTATTTTGAGGAACTCATGGAACTGACTCACTCCAGGATCCCTGTATATAAGGGCGATCCGGACAATGTGGTAGGAATACTGCATATTAAAGACTATCTGTACAA
>JBGUME010000211.1:0-2074 GCA_045116695.1 Anaerovoracaceae bacterium
GTGGACTTGCCCGCGTCTACATGCGCTATTACTGCTATGTTTATTATCTTCTGTTTTTCTGCCATTTTTCTTCTATATGTTCTCGAATGTTCTGATGAACGATCTGAAATCTCTTGCGTAATCTATCGTTGTAGGCGTGCCCCTCAGGTTGCTGAAAGCCTGGCCCTCTATTTCATCTTTGTACCATTCAGGCTCCGGCACCTCTAGCGTGAGGAAGGATATCGCCCACGACTCCTCGGCTCCGAAGGCCAGCGCGTACAGCATCATATCGTAGTAATACTGGTCGTCCGCCAGGTGGTTCTCCAGGAGCTCCTTTGGTGTCGGATGATAAATGAAGTTCCTGAGCCGGCGTATCCTGCTGACCAGCACTGCGTTGTTCTTTCCTCTGGCTCTCATTATGACTATGAGGAATACCGCGAACGCGGATGCCGCTACCAGCGGGATCCCTATGACAGGTTTTCCCGTGTTGGCCGATACCCTGTATGCAGCGTAGAGGACCGGCAGCGCGATCATCAGTGAACTCATTATCTCCGCAAAGATCCCCGCGGATGTCGATGACGAGTCTTTCTGATCTATGACCTTGCAGAGCAGCAGCGACGCGAATGCGGCCGCGGCTCCAACGATGGCGCTCTCTACATAGTTAGGGCTCTGGTAACCGTAGAAATACGAGAGACCGTTTGAGAGCGCAAGCCCCGCTCCAAGCACAGCTGCGCCTACGTATCTGAAAGTGCGGGATATTGGAGTGAACGGCGAGTCGTCGTTTGACGTGAATCCCGCCGCTACGTCGTTTTCTATGGATGCGCGTATCCTCTCCAGTCTGGCCGGGATCTTGTCCATGTCGACGGCTCTTCCCTTGTATACGTCCTCAAAGAGTATGCTGTAGGCGTTCCTGTACATCTTCTCTTCGCCTACCGGGCGCTTGCCCTTGATTATCCTGTATCTCTTAGGTTCGTACTCGCTTATGCTGAGGTAGCCTTTCTGAGCGAACTGCAGTATCATGTGCAGCACGTCTCTGATTCGGACCTCGCTGTTAAAGGCGTATCCGAGCTCGACCGGCGTGATGCCCTCGATAGGCTTCGTCACGGTCTGTTTTTTTACCTTAGGGTCCTTTCCTCCGATGATCCAAAGCAGGAGGAGTATGAGCGACACCACGGTCATCACGAGTATGATCGCGGTCAGCGACCAGCTTCCGTCAAGCTCGTTCTCCCAGTAGCCTTCAGGCAGCTGGGCCTTGAGCGTGATACCGAAGTTTTCCGGGATCTTCTCGCCCGTGACTGTCACAGTGTGATCGGAATCCTTCGCCTTGAAAGTGATCTTGTTATCTACATCCTGAACGCCGAACTGGCCGGCATAGCAATGCATGTCATCGAACGGGAAGTCCTCCGGGAAGCTGACGCTGATGTTGACTTTGCCTATCGGCTGCTTCCACTCAGGCAGAAGCACGTTGAAGTAGAACATGTCTTTTGCAGCATCCCCGTCTTCATACTCGCGTATCCTGTATTTGATGGTGTATTCATGAGCTCCCTCGGACAGTTTGTCGGCTTCGGTTATCGCTACCTTGCTCGCTTCCGAAGCCTTCTTTGTCTCGTAGGCCACGTTTTCCACCTCGATGCCCTCTATGCGGAATCTGCCGCTTGGGATCGCGAACTCCATCTTGTCGAGCTGTGCCGGGATATTGACGCTGATCTTCTCCTCTACGGTATACGAATGGTCCTTGCCCACTGCGGCTGTCATGTCATATCCGGTGACCTCGAAGGCGCCGTTCTCCGTCACAGGGGTTTCCGTTGTTTCTGCTGCGTCCGTCGCTTCAAGAGCGTCGGTAGTCTCAACTGATTCGGTCGATTCGGCAGCTTCAGCGTCATTCGGGTCGGCGTACACCTTGCTGATGCCGAAAAATGTAAAAACGCAAAGGATAAGCACGGCCATGAGGCACATTGCAGCCCTGCGGTAAATGCTGTTATTTGTGTTGTTTTTGCTGTCTTTTTTTCTAAGTGTCATCTTTTCCTCTTTTGAAGCCATAATTAGAGATATTTTAACACTTTAAGGCCTGTTTATTCAAGTGCGGAGAGCCTGT
>JBGUME010000212.1:0-2867 GCA_045116695.1 Anaerovoracaceae bacterium
TCGACGCCATCGTTCCGGTGATGCTCAGTGTCACCCTCTTAAAATCCATGCGTCCTGTCTTCGCGTCCATATGCCCTGTCCCTTCGTTCCTGTTTATTCTCTAGTTTGCTTACTTGCCCTTGCCGCCAAGCGTAAGGCCCGGTATCTCACTTGGATGGTCGATTATTATATCTGCGTGGTTTTCTTCAAGTTCTGTTCTTGGGCGGAAGCCCCAGGTGACGCCGACTGTGGTGACGCCGGCATTTTTGCCTGTCTGCATGTCGGTGTTTGTGTCGCCAAAGTAGAGGCATTCATCCTTGCCGGCACTGAATTTAGCGAGTATCTCGTATACGCCAGTCGGGTCCGGCTTTATCGGGATGAGGTCGGTCTGGCCCTGTATGTGATCGAAGGTGCCCTTTCCGAATATGGTCTCTACTACGCCTACCGCGCTCTCGTGTGGTTTGTTTGAGAAGCAGGCAATCTTGATGCCATGACTTTTGAGGGTTTCTAGAGCGCGCTCGATTCCGTCATATGGTTTTGCGTGGTAGCAGGGATCTTCCTGCATCCAGGCGCGGCAAAGCGGTATGCCTTCTTCAAGATGTGATGGGTCTGTATCACCGGAGGCGATGAGCGCGCGCTTAAGAGCGTTCTTTAGGCCGTCGCCTGCAAAGTAATTAAAGGCCTCCGCCGGCTGAGGCGGCAGTCCGTAGAGCGCCAGTGTCATGTTGACCGGTCTTGCTATGGATTCCTGTGTCGCGGCAAGTGTGCCGTCGAGATCGAAGATGCAGATCTTTATCATTTCTTTATTTCAGTAGCTGCAGGCTCAGCGCTATGAGCAGCTGGCCTATGTAGTAAAGGCTTATATTTGTATTGCGCAGGCTCTGTTTGAACTCGCTTCCGAAGGTATTTAATATCAGGACGATGTCAGATACCAGGAAGAAGACCGCGCCTGCGGCAAACATCATATTGAATGGTGATGGCGCGGCGATCACGTTGGCAATAGCCACGCAGTTTAAAAGCATGATGGCGCCAATGTACACGACGCCGAATATCTTGAATGCCGGCTTTGCTGTGACGCGCTTGAAGATCCAGATCATCAGGAGCGTCGTCAGCACTATGCAGATGATGATGCAGGTAAATATGCTGCTGCAGAGCCTGAGGACAGCTGCCAGGTACATGATGTGCCCGGTCAGGAATACCAGTATGCCTATCAGAAAAATCGTCTGGCCTTTCTCCTTGACGACCATCCTTAGGTTAAGGAGAATGTCTGCTATAAAGCCGATTATGAGTCCCATGACTATCAGATTGGAGACCTGGTTGCCCGGATTGCAGAGCTGTCCAATTGAGACAAAGCAGAGGGACGCCAGACCCTTTAGTATCACTGCCGGGACATATTGTTTCTCAGCTTCTTTTTCGAGAAATACGTATACGAGTACTGCGCAGAATGCGGGTAGTATGTATATCATGAGGGTTCTCCTTTCAGGCCCGGTTATCATCTTTGATTTGATGATATTCTAAAAGAGCTATAGCGTCAATTGTAAACTGCGGGCAATAAAAAAGCCGCCTGTTCACGTAACCAGGCGGCGACCACAAAACCGGTCGAGTTAGTCGATGACGATCGACGCTCTTCCTGACTCAATTATATTCAACGCCGCAAAAGGCTTCAAGACTTTTTTCGAAGTTTGCGGGCATAGGCAAGGGTCTGCTTGAGGGCCGGGGCCTTGTCGATGCCGGCCAGTCTGAGTTTGTGGGCGTAGGCGAGTATTTCCGTAAAATCATCCCCGGGCTTGATGCCGGCGTCGATGAGGTCACGGCCTGTGACATATGGCTTCGCCATAGTCTCTTCAAAGACGCGAAGCCTAGCGAACAGAAACTCGCTGTCGCCTGAGAATTCATCAGTGCCGGAAAAGACCGGCTTGTCGGCTGCTGCAAACCATATGAGGTCTTCAGGCGCGACCGCTTCATCAAACATCCTGTTGGTGGATTTGATGCCGGGCTTTGAGTAGGCCGAGACGTTTGGCCTCATGTGAAGCGGCACCATGTTCTTCAGGTATGAGATCACATCTCTTTCGTTGGTGAGACGTTTTATGAAACTCTCTACCAGCGGCATACCTTTTATCTCATGTTCGTATGCATGGATACGTCCGTTTTTTTCCGCTGTGGTCACTGCCTTGCCAAGATCATGCGTGAGCGCAAGCAGCATGAACCTATACGGATCAGATGCTTTGTCACGCATGGAAGCTGCTCTGTCGAGCACTTCCATCGTATGTGTCCAGACGTCACCTTCCGGGTGATAGATCGGATCCTGCTCAAGGCCTATGAGAAGCTCTAGTTCCGTGAACCATGTATGCAGCTGATCCATTTTGCGGAGCTCTTCGAAGAAGATCGAAGGTTTGTCTGCCTTGAGAAGGGCCTTTTTTAATTCCTCTTCTACGCGCTCTTTTGAAAGAGTGGAAAGATCTATATTACGGCAGAGTTCTATGGTGTCAGGCGCGATAGTGAAGGCAAAGCGGGCCGCGAACTGCGCGCCGCGCAGGACCCTGAGCGGATCTTCTATGAAGGTCTCAGGGTCGATATGCCTTATGACTTTATTGGCAAGATCTTCGCGGCCGCTAAAGTGATCTACTATCTCGCCTGTCAACACATCCTGCATTATCGAGTTGATGGTGAAATCGCGCCGCCTCGCAGCACCTTCCGTCCCAATAAACGGATCCACATCTATCTCAAAGTCTCTGTGCCCTCTTCCTGTCGCATGCTCGCGGCGCGGCATGGCTATGTCCAAGTTCTCTTTTCTAAGCGCGAATACTCCGAAGCTTTTGCCGAATGTTATAGGATCCCCTACCTTTTCGAGTATGCGATACAGAGCATCAGGCTCTATGCCATGCACC
>JBGUME010000213.1:0-7026 GCA_045116695.1 Anaerovoracaceae bacterium
AGGTCCGGATGTATCCTTGAACGGGTCGCCGATGGTGTCGCCTACGACAGCAGCCTTGTGGTTGTCGCTGCCCTTGCCGCCAAAGTGTCCGGCCTCGATGTACTTCTTGGCATTGTCCCAGGCGCCGCCCGAGTTAGCCATGAAGATAGCCATTATGAAGCCGGCTACCGTAGCGCCGCAGAGCATTCCGACTACTCCCAGTCCGCCCAGGATGAGTCCCGTTAAGATAGGTGCCGCGATGCCTACGCACGCAGGCAGTATCATTTCCTTCAGGGAAGCCTTTGAGCAGAGGTCTACGCAGCGTGCATAGTCTGCTGTAGCCTTGCCTTCCATGAGGCCCGGGATCTCTTTGAACTGACGTCTTACTTCAACTACTACACTCTGTGCTGCTCTGTTTACGGCACCCATAGTAAGAGCCGAGAAGAGGAACGGCAGGCATGCTCCGATGAAGAGTCCTACCAGCACCCTAGGATCGAGCAGATTCAGTGTCAGATCATGTCCGTCCGGCATGTAGACCAGCAGCTTCTCTTTGAAGTTTGCGATCAGAGCCAGAGCTGTCATTCCGGCAGAGCCGATGGCAAAGCCTTTACCTGTAGCGGCTGTTGTATTGCCCAGAGAGTCAAGAGCGTCTGTTCTCTCACGTACTTCCGGTGGAAGTCCGGCCATCTCAGCGATACCGCCGGCATTGTCAGCTACAGGGCCGTAAGCGTCCGTAGCAAGTGTGATACCGAGTGTCGAAAGCATTCCTACAGCTGCGAGCGAGATGCCGTAAAGACCGATGCTTGCCTTTGAAACGTCGACCGGGCAAAGTCCCGAGCAGTAGTATGCGATGATGATGGCCGCGCCTACGATGAGGATCGGAAGCGTTGTGGACATCATTCCCGTGCCGAGTCCGCTGATTATCAGCGTAGCAGTACCTGTCTGCGAAGATTCAGCTATCTTCTGTGTAGGCTTGTATGTATCCGATGTGTAGTATTCCGTGCAGAGTCCGATCAAAACGCCGGCCGCGAGTCCTGCGATGATGGCAAGATAGAGTCCGTAGAACTCCTTGCCGAAGAGCCACCATACAAGTACGAACGAGAACAGCGCTGTTGCGATAGCCGAGAAGTTAGTGCCGCGGCGGAGAGCTGCGAGCAGGTTCTTCTGACTTGCGCCTTCCTTGGTCTGTACGAAGAATGATCCTATGATCGAGAATACTACTCCGACTGCTGCCATCAGCAGAGGAAGAGCGACGGATTTGACTCCGAGGCCGCTCGAGAGGAACGCGATAGCTCCGAGAGCGCATGTCGATACCATGGATCCTACATATGATTCATAGAGGTCGGCGCCCATGCCGGCTACGTCGCCGACGTTGTCACCGACGTTATCTGCAATAACGGCCGGATTACGAGGGTCGTCCTCAGGGATTCCCGCCTCAACTTTACCTACGAGGTCTGCTCCGACGTCAGCGGCCTTTGTGAAGATTCCGCCCCCCACACGGGCGAACAGAGCCATCGAGGAAGCTCCCATTCCGAATGTGATCATCGCTGCGGTGATGTCCTCAAGCGACTGATGGAACACCAGGTCAAGCAGCGCGTACCAGAGCGAGATGTCAAGGAGTCCGAGTCCTACTACAGTGAATCCCATTACGGAACCGGCCGAGAACGCTACGCGGAGTCCCTTGTTGAGGCTGTCCTGTGCCGCACAGGCGGTACGGTCATTGGCTCTTGTAGCAATGCTCATCCCGATATATCCGGAAAGGCCTGAGAAGAAGCCTCCTGTGATGAACGCAAACGGTACGAACCATGTCAGCTTATGTGCCGCTGCCATGCCGCAGAGCACGCAGAACATGAAAATGAAGAAAATGATTACAGTACGATACTGGCGTTTCAGGAAAGCAGCCGCGCCCGTACGGACGAAACGTGAGATCTCCATCATCCTGTCCGTGCCCTCAGGTGAATTGAGGACTTTCTTAGCCTGCACATATGCAAATACCAGCGCGCAGATCGAAGCAAACAGGCTTATCCAGTACAGATGAGACAACAGATATTCTTGCATTTTGAATGCCTCCTTGTTTCTTCTTGTATTTTTATTTTTTTCAGTATACCAAATGGCTTGAAAAATACAAGAAATTTAGTGTTAAATAATGTTTTCTTGTTAATAATTACAGAGCCGCCGTTTTCACGGCGGCTCCTGTGAACATTGTTAACCTCTCTTTTCCGTTATAGCGGCCTGTGCAGCAGCAAGTCTTGCGATAGGCACTCTGAACGGCGAGCAGGATACATAATTGAGTCCTACTTCGTGGCAGAAGCGGATGGATGTAGGGTCTCCGCCGTGCTCTCCGCAGATACCGAGCTTGATGTTCGGTCTTGTCTTGCGTCCGCCTTCAGCGGCCAGCCTGATGAGCTTGCCGACACCTGTCTGGTCGAGCGACTGGAACGGATCGTTCTCAAGGATGCCCTTGGCAACGTATTCCTTGATGATAGCGCCGGTGTCGTCTCTGGAGAATCCGAAGCCCATCTGTGTCAGGTCGTTTGTACCGAAGGAGAAGAACTCTGCCTCTTCTGCGATCTCATCGGCAGTCAGAGCTGCTCTAGGGATCTCGATCATGGTCCCGACCATGTACTTCATCTTTTCACCGGACTCAGCAATCAGCCTGTCAGCCACCTCTACGATAGTCTTCTTGACGAACTTGAGCTCGTTGACGTGACCTACCAGCGGCACCATGATCTCAGGTACGATATCGAGTCCGTCCTCTTTACGTACCTCGAGAGCAGCCGAAATGATAGCTTCTGTCTGCATCTCAGCGATCTCAGGATATGTGACAGCAAGTCTGCATCCTCTGTGTCCCAGCATAGGGTTGAACTCGTGGAGTTCGAGTGTCTTGCTTACTACCTTCTCGTAAGGGATGCCGAACTGTTCTGAAAGCTCCTTGATATCCTCTTCTGTCTTAGGCAGGAACTCGTGCAGAGGCGGGTCAAGCAGTCTGATGGTCACAGGTCTGTCTCCCATTGCCTTGTAGATGCCCTTGAAGTCTTCCTTCTGGTAAGGCAGGAGGCCCGCCAGAGCTTCCCTTCTGTCTGCTTCGTCGTCAGCAAGGATCATTCTTCTGATCTTAGGGATCCTTTCATCATCGAAGAACATGTGCTCCGTACGGCAGAGTCCGATACCTTCAGCTCCGAACTCTACAGCCTGCTTGGCGTCTCTTGGATTATCCGCGTTTGTTCTTACCTTCAGTGTCCTGGCTTCATCAGCCCACTCCATGATCTGTCCGAAGTCTCCTGAAAGCTCAGGTGCCAGAGTCTTGATCGCCTCTGTGTAAACGCTTCCGTCGGAACCGTTGAGCGAAATGCTGTCTCCCTCTTTATATACTTTGCCGCCAACTGTCAGAGTCTTGGCAGCCTCATCGACTGTGATCTCCTTGCAGCCTGCAACGCAGCATTTTCCCATTCCTCTGGCTACTACAGCAGCGTGGGATGTCATGCCTCCGCGGGCTGTCAGGATACCTTCAGCGGCTACCATGCCGGCGAGGTCCTCAGGCGAAGTCTCTTCTCTTACGAGGATGACCTTCTTGCCTTCTGCCGCGAATGCGCCTGCGTCGTCAGCGCTGAATACGATCTGGCCTGTAGCGGCTCCCGGCGAAGCCGGAAGACCCTTTGTAACAGGAGTTGCCTTCTTCAGCTCTTCTGCGTCGAATACAGGATGCAGAAGCTGGTCGATCATGTCAGGCTCTACTCTCATTACAGCCGTATCCTTGTCGATAAGTCCCTCTTTTACGAGGTCTACGGCGATCTTTACGGCAGCGGCAGCTGTTCTCTTGCCGTTACGTGTCTGCAGCATGAAGAGCTTTCTGTCTTCAACAGTGAACTCCATGTCCTGCATGTCTTTATAGTGGTTCTCGAGTGTGTTGGCGATCTTCTCGAACTGAGTGTATACCTCAGGGAAAGCATCTGCCATCTCGGAGATAGGCTGCGGTGTCCTGATACCTGCTACAACGTCCTCACCCTGAGCGTTGACAAGGAATTCTCCGAAGAGCTTGCTGTCGCCGTTCGCCGGGTTACGTGTGAACGCTACGCCTGTACCGGAGTCGTTTCCGCTGTTTCCGAATACCATGGACTGAACGTTTACGGCTGTTCCGAGTGAATCCGGAATATCATACATCTTTCTGTAGAGGATAGCTCTTTCGTTGTTCCATGATCTGAATACGGCCTTGATAGCCTCGAGCAGCTGATCCTTAGGCTCCTGAGGGAATTCTCTTCCGAGTTCTCTCCTTACTACTTCTTTGTAGCCCTTGATGACTTCCTTGAGATCGTCTGTGGTCAGCTCAACGTCATATTCAACGCCGGCTTTCTTCTTCTGGCCTTCAAATACAGCGTCGAAGTTGGACTTTTTGATCTCCATTACGACATCGCCAAACATCTGCATGAATCTGCGGTAGCTGTCATAAGCGAATCTGTCATTTCCGGTTTTCTTGGCAAGACCTTCAACAGCTACATCGTTGAGTCCCAGGTTGAGGATGGTATCCATCATTCCCGGCATGGATATAGGTGCTCCGGATCTTACGGATACGAGCAGAGGGTTCTCATTGTCTCCGAACTTCTTGCCCATTACCTCTTCGAGCTCTGCGATGTGCTCCCATACCTCATCGATAACCGCCTGGTCAAGAACGCCGCCGTCTTCGGTATACTTTCTGCATACATCTGTTGTGATGGTGAAACCGAACGGTACCGGAAGACCGATATTGGTCATCTCAGCGAGGTTGGCGCCCTTTCCGCCAAGCAGGTTCCTCATGTCTTTTGAGCCTTCATTAAATGAATAAACGTATTTTGCCATAAACTATTTACCTTTCTTGTTTGATGCGGTCCCGCGCCGGCTGCGCAGGCCTTGATTTAACTTACCTAGAATCTAAGTCTCTCTTCGATATAGCTTCTTACTTCCGTGATAGGTACGCGGACCTGTTCCATCGTATCCCTGTCACGTATGGTTACTGATTTGTCTTCAGCCGTGTCAAAGTCTACACAGATGCTGAACGGTGTTCCGATCTCATCCTCTCTTCTGTAGCGCTTTCCGATGGATCCTGCCGCGTCGTACTCTACCATGAAGTACTTTCTCAGCTCTTCGTAGACCGGGATGGCAACGTCTTCAAGCTTCTTTGAGAGCGGCAGCACGGCAGCCTTATAAGGAGCCAGCGCCGGATGCAGTCTCAGAACCGTCCTGACGTCTTCCTTGCCCTTGGCATCCGTCAGCACCTCTTCATCATAGGCGTCGACCAGAAATGCAAGAACGAGTCTTTCGACTCCGACGGACGGCTCTATGCAGTACGGTACGTATCTCTCGTTTGTCTCAGGATCGAGATAACTCATGTCCTCTCCCGAATGCGTCTGATGTGCCATGAGGTCGTAATCCGTACGCGATGCCACGCCCCAGATCTCGCCCCATCCGAATGGGAAGAGGTATTCGATGTCCGTAGTTGCGTTGCTGTAGTGAGAGAGCTCTTCAGGCGAGTGGTCTCTGAACCTTGTGAATTCTTCCTTGAGTCCCAGATTACTGAGAAACTTCAGGCAGTATTCCTTCCAGTAAGCGAACCAGTCAAGTTCAGTGCCCGGCTTGCAGAAGAACTCAAGCTCCATCTGCTCAAACTCTCTTACTCTGAAGATGAAGTTGCCCGGTGTGATCTCGTTCCTGAATGATTTTCCGACCTGCGCTATACCGAAAGGTATCTTCTTGCGGGCCGTTCTCTGCACGTTCTTAAAGTTTACGAAAATGCCCTGAGCTGTTTCCGGTCTCATGTAGATCTCGGATTTCGAGTCCTCGGTAACACCCTGGAATGTCTTGAACATCAGGTTGAACTGTCTTATGCCGGTGAAGTCGCTCTTGCCGCAGTTAGGACATTTAATAGCCTTGTCGGCAATGAAGCTCTCCATGTCTTCTCTTGACCAGCCGTCAACGACGACCTCTTCATCAGGCTCGTTCTCCTTGTACCAGTCCTCTATGAGCTGGTCGGCTCTGTAGCGTGTCTTGCATGATCTGCAGTCGATCAGCGGATCGCTGAATCCGCCCACGTGTCCCGATGCTACCCATGTCTGAGGGTTCATCAGGATGGCAGCGTCTAGTCCCACATTGAGTCCTGATTCTCTGACGAATTTCTGTCTCCAGGCGTCCTTGATGTTATTCTTGAACTCAACTCCGAGAGGTCCGAAGTCCCAGGTGTTGGCAAGTCCGCCGTATATCTCCGATCCCGGGAAGATGTAGCCTCTGTTCTTGCAGAGAGCTATGATCTTCTCCATGGTCACGGCTCTGTCGGTTACGGGTATATCTTTTTTATCGATTGGCATTTATTAAAGCTCCTCGTCCTTGAATTCTTCTTCGATGATGTCTTCGGCATCGCTCTGCTTGTAAGCCTCGGAAGCCTCCTTGATGAGTTCCTTGACTGTCTTTCCTGCCTTCTTGGCAAAGCTGTCGATGGTGTTCATGAGGTCGTCGAGAGTCTCCTTGTTGAGTGTCTCCTGAGCCTTGTCTACACTCTTGAGTATGTTTCCTCTTGCCTTGTCATAAGCGCCGATGACCTTTCCGTCGATGTCGATGACCTTTCCGTCGGCGTCAACGAAGTCGATGCTGCACTGTGCGCCGAGAGCGGCGACTATGCCGAGGATGGCTCCCCATGGTACGAGCACCGCACCGATAACACCTGCAGTCACAGGGAAGTTAACGATGGTCTTTTCGTTCCTAGTAATGAGGATCCTGGAGACGTTGCCCTTGTCTACTATCTCTTTCATCTTAGCGAAGATAGGGCTGTCCTTGAGGCTTCCGCCGTCTACCTTGTCGTGCTCTTCATTCATCTGGCCCTCAATGGCGATGATGGCATCGACTACACTGCCTTCTGCAGCCTCGAGAGCCGCCTTGGCCTCTGCGTATGTCGAGCCTGTCCTGTCCTTTACGATTTCGATCTTTTCCAGTGTAATTTCCATTTATTTTACCTCCGGTTCTTCAATACCCCTGAGTACATCCACGCCCAGATAGCGGTCCGTATAGTCAGCGAGTATCTCT
>JBGUME010000214.1:0-2947 GCA_045116695.1 Anaerovoracaceae bacterium
GGTGGCAATGAAGATCCTTGTGTCAAAACTCACGCGGCTGGCGGAGGAAGCCCACAAGGAAAACCTCAATGAGATAAAGGGAGACCAGTCCATGGCGACATGGGGCTCTCAGATAAGGAATTATGTGTTCCAGCCGTATACGATGGTGAAGGACACCCGCACGGGAGCCGAAGTCGGCAACGTCGATGCCGTCATGGACGGAGATATCGACGTATTCGTCCGCGCCAAGCTCTCACAGGACGCGACCGTTACAGGATAATGCTGAGACTTTTTGCAGGAAGAGAGAATATAGACAAGGAACGTTTCATCTACGACCGTGTGAAGGAGCACGGAGGTGAGACGTTCGTTTTAGTGCCGGATCAGTACACGCTGGTGGCAGAAGAGCAGGCGCTCCGGTATCTCGGCGGGGACTGCCTCTTTGATGTCGAGATAATCTCGATGAACCGTCTGGGGTTTAGGGTGCTGTCAGAGCAGGGCATCGAATCGGTCAGGATGCTTGACAAGTACGGCCGCTTCATGCTGCTCACTATGCTGATAAAAGAGCACGCGGATGATTTCGAGATCTTCCGCAAGGTGGCGGGCAAGGTGACCTTCACCGCCATGCTCAACGACTTCATATCGGAATTCAAACAGCAGGACTGCACTATAGACGAGCTCCGGGAGATGCTCACCGATGCTGAAGGCGACCCTATACTCGAAGCCAAGCTGAAGGAGCTCAGCGGAGTGATAAACGCGTATGAAGAGGCCATAAGCGGAGAATATACGGATACCGAGGACTACATATCGATGTATATCTCGGCAATAAAGGACTCCGCCATGGTCCGCGGAAAGACCATATGGATATACGGCTATGACAGCATAACGCCAAAGTTCGCGAGCGCGGTCACAGAGCTGGCTAAGGTCTCTGAGTCTGTCAACTTTGTGGTCAATAGAAGTGACTTTGGTCTGGATGAGATGCTGACGGCATCGCTTGCAGATCTGGCTGCGGAAAACGGCATCGAATGCAGTCTTGAAGAGATAGGCCGCGCTTATGAGATCGCGCAGTCTGAGACGATATCACGCATGGAGACAGGGCTCTGGAAAGATCTTCTTTCCGCTGAGGAGAGAGCTGCCAACAAGGACTTTGTGCCTGAAGATCTTGTACTGGTGCGCGCTGCCAACCCTTACTATGAAGCTGAGAGCGCGGCTGCGTATATCTGGCATCTTGTACGCGATCTGGGATATAAGATGCGCGAGATACAGGTCATAGCAAACGATGAGGGCGTCATGCAGCCTATCATCAGACGGGTATTTGCCGAATACGGGCTTCCTGTATTTGCCGACACTTCGCGCGACATCACGGACAGCGCAGCGGTCGGTTTCATAGTCAATCTGTTGGACTTCACGGCGCACCGCGGCCACTCGCCTTTCCTCTTCGCGATGCTGAAGACCGGACTTTCCGGCTTTGACGACAGCGACATAGAGGATCTGGAGAATTACGCACGAGAGTTCCACATCAAAGGATCTATGTGGGACAAGCCTTTCAAGTATGGCAGAGACGCCTGTGGCGAAGAAGGTCTCGCGCGCATTGACGCAATGAGAGACAGGATATCCGGCGCGATCGCCAAGATAGGCGCGCTTGCCGGGGCCGCAAACGTCAGGGAGTTCATCAGGGGTTTCAGGGCTTATCTTGACGATGAATGGAAACTGAGCGAAAGAGTGGAAGAGGCAGCCATGGCTCAGGATGAAGAAGGCCTTCATGACGAGGCCCAGCGCCTGACGCAGAGCTTCGGCAA
The DNA here is from genome assembly GCA_045116695.1 of Anaerovoracaceae bacterium. Classification (GTDB taxonomy): domain Bacteria; phylum Bacillota; class Clostridia; order Peptostreptococcales; family Anaerovoracaceae; genus Crickella. Next base: position 1,776 of record JBGUME010000214.1, read on the forward strand.
GGCTGTGGACCTGCTGGCCCAGATAGATGAGATAATGGGTGATTCCGCGATGGATCTTGCGGAATTCACGGATATATATAAGGCAGGCCTTTCGGATGTCGAGGTCGGCGTCATACCGCCGACGGTCGACGGGCTTTCGATGGGCACCATGATAAGGACCAGGCCGCGCCGCATGAAAGCGGCGGTCATACTCGGCGCGTGCGAGGGTGTGATGCCGCTCAAGCCTGAGACCGAGGGGCTCTTCTCCATAGATGAGAAGGAGTATTTCAAAAAGAAGGGATTCCCGCTGGGGAAACTTTCAGAGATAAAGATGGATGAAGAGAACGCCGCCATGTACCGCATGATGGCAAGGCCGTCAGAGAAGATATACATGAGCTGGGCGATGACCGACGCTGAGGGCAATGACATGGAGCCGTCTCCGGTCGTGGAAGCAGTCAAGGCGCTCTTTCCGAGGATACAGGCTGACGGACTTGTCCGCAGGGACATCATCAGCGAAGGCGCTTCAGATGCCATAAACACAGCGGATGACGGGATGAGGCACCTCATCAACCGCATCAAGGACGTAAGCGGACCGGACGAGCCGGATGCTCTCACAAGAGCCATGCTCAGATGGTATGCTGACAACAGGAAAGACGAACTCGATACCATGCTGAGGGCGGCGGCTTACGAAAACGATCCGGGACCGCTCGGCAGTGGGACCGCGAAGCAGCTCTTCGGCAGAAGCGACGGCAGACTTTTCATGAGCGCTTCATCGATCGGCAGCTATATAGATTGCCCGTTCAAATACTTCGTGGAAAGAGGCCTGAGACCGCGTGAGGAAAGATCGTTTGAAAGCGACGCGCGGTCCGTGGGCGAGGTCTATCACGAGTGTCTGATGGCGGTCGCCAGACAGCTGATGACCGAAAAAGAGTTATTCGGCAGGATAAAGGAAGGCGATGACAAGGCTCTTGAAGACATGGTAACATCAGCCCTTGACGAACTGTCGAAGGACTATAAGGACGGACTTTTCATCTCCGCCGGTGTAGAAGATTATCGCATGAGCCGCATACGCGAGATATGCGCGGCCGCTGCCCGGGCGATGGCGTCACAGCTCGCGGCTGCAAGCGTAAAGGATGCAGTATTCGAAGAAGGCTTCGGAAGAAACGGGAAGTTTGAGCCAATAAGGCTAAAGA
>JBGUME010000215.1:0-13107 GCA_045116695.1 Anaerovoracaceae bacterium
ACCTCAGTCGGATTGCCGGGCGGGGAGGGAGACCTCGCTGCCAAGCGCAAGATCGGCAGGGGCGTATCGGACAAACCGCGGGCAGAAATGCTCGCTTTTTACATTATTTTTACCGATTGGAGGTTAGCAGGATGAAGACGGAGTTTAAAAACAAAGATCCGAGCCACAAAAAAGGACTCTGTGACAAAGAAAAGTTATTGTTTGAAGACGGAGGTTATAATGCACACTAAAGCAAAAAAATTAAAAAAGGCGCTGGCCTTAGTGCTTACCTTTGCCATGATATTCACAATCCTTGTGGCATCTGGCGGAGGCTTTGGCAAAAAGGATGATTGGCGCGCATATGCAGCAGATACGGCCAATGCTCAATACTCACTCGCAGGAGCCGTATACGGTATATTTACAGACGAGAGCTGCACTACACAGGCAGAGGACGCAAACGGCAATCCTGCTCAGATTACAACAGGAGAAAACGGAGAAGCGGTCTCTGAACCGGAGCTTGACGAGGGAACCTATTATGTAAAGGAAACCCGCGCGTCACAAGGCTACACACTTGACCCTGCAGTTTACGAAATCGAGGTCAAAGCAGGAGAAACGACCTGGGTAAACACTGACCAGGTTTACGAAACACCGCAGTCTGTTGTTCTCAAGGTAAAGAAGACATCGGACAACAAGTCGTGGAACTGGCCTATAGCCGGAGCAAAGTTCCAGATCACATACACTGACGGCACATATATAACAAGAAACTGGATCGTAAAGACGGATGCCGACGGTATCGCAACGCTGGATGATGACCACTTTGTATCCGGAGACGCCCGCTATAAAGACTCGGAAGACAATTATGTAGTTCCGCTCGGAACGGTAACAGCAAAAGAGATCGAATCTCCTCTGGGTTATCTTGTTAATGACGCGACCATGACAGTCAACATAACCTGGGGCGGCGCTACATCGACATCGGAACACGGAGTAAGCGTAACGGGCGATATCAACGAAAACCTGGAAATGGTGATCCAGGAGACATCGACAGTCGGCAAGCTCACTAGCCTCAAGAAAATAGACGCTCAGGGAAACGGCGGCTGGAGAAAGCTGCTTGGAGCCGAGTACACACTGAAGTATTACAGATTAAATCCGGAAACAACGACTGATGTGACAGGGAGAACACCGGAAAAAACATGGACCTTCGCGACTAGGGAAATGGGCGACAATTTCTCAGAAAAGGCCGCGGGCATCGATTTTCAGACAGACACCCCTATATCCGGAGATGATTTCTGGACTGAAAAGGTTTCTGAAAATGCCGACGGAACTATCTCGCTTGATCCGAACGGAGCGTTGACAAGGATCCTTCCGGTCGGCGTATTTACCATCGAAGAGACCAAGGCTCCTCCGGGATATGCAAGGAACAAAACCGTCTACTACGGCAAGGTCATACAGGATCCAAACGGAACGACCGCAAGGACCGTAGTAAATGAAACAGACAGTATGATCGTGATCCAAAACGGAGAATTGGCCAATGATGAAGAGCCGCAATTTGCTGTCATCAAGGTCGACAAAAAGAACGCCAGAACAGGTGAAAATGCTGCCTCGGAATCAGAAGACTCGCACAGCGACGGCAGACAGGGAGCCTTCTCTTCACTGGCAGGAGCTAAGTATGAAGTCTACCTCAATTCGGAAGATGCAGCGGAGCCTGAACTCGTCGGGATCATAACGACCGACGCGGATGGCCACGGCGAACTGAAAACGAGGACTCACGGAAGTGAAGCGCATATCGGACAAAGGCTTCCTCTCGGCGAGTACATCATCGTAGAAACAGAGCCTTCTCCGGGCTTTGTGATCGATAAATACGAATACAAGGACGGCGGGCAGGTTGAAGTGGTAAACGGCGACATTGAAGTCATCTGCGCCTACGATAGCGACGGAACGCCTGTCACCAAGACGATTACCGGTGACTTCAAGAACGGCAAGCATGTATTCAAAGCAAGGATGGAAGATCCGGAAGCAACTGAATTCACTTACACCGTGACGTCAAACGAGGAGCCTACAAGGACCTATATCAAGAAAACGGACGCTGCCACTTCAAACGAGCTTCCTGGTGCTACACTTCAGATCCTCGATTCGGATGACAATCTCGTAGAAGCATGGGTATCCACCAACGAGGAGCATCTTGTATATGAGCTTCCTGCGGGAACTTACACACTTCGCGAGATCACGGCCCCATACGGCTACGACATAGCAGAAGACATCGAGTTCACCGTTGAGGAAGGCCAGATCGTGACCAACGTCGAGATGCAGAACAAGCCTGTCGAGGTTGGAACGGTAGCAACAGATAATGCAACAGACACCCATCAGGGAACCTTCTCCGAGACCCAGGAGATCAAGGACGTTGTAAGCGTATCCGGCCTTATCGAAGGCAGAAAGTACAAGGTCAAAGGCTACCTGTATGATAAGAAGAGCGGAGCGCCTCTTGAGGACGCCGGCGGCAACAGAATCGAAGCGGAATCAGAAGAGTTCACTGCTGAAGGCGATACTGCAGAAGTAGAACTTGTCTTCACGGTAGATTCATCCGAGTTCGAAAAGGATGCGACCGTAGTAGTATTCGAGAGACTGTACAGAACGTCCGCGGTTCACGGAGAGGCAGTGCCTATAGAGCTTGCCAAGCACGAGGATCCTGATGATGAGGACCAGACGATCAACTACGGCGGGATCGTAGGGACGGTTGCTACAGACCAGGATGAGATCAGCAAGAACATCCTTGCCGGAAAAAATACCGTGATAACGGATGTAGTCGAGTACAAGAATCTGTCTACAACTGAAACATACGAGTTGAAGGGCGAGCTCTACGACAAGACAACAGGTGAAAGGACCGGCATCACGGCGACTACAAAGTTCAAGCCGGAGACACCTGACGGCAAGGCCAAGGTCGAGTTCAAATTCGACTCCACAAGCTATGCAGGACATGACCTCGTAGCATATGAAACGCTGTTCCTTAAGACAGGCATTCTCGACGACGGTGTTCCGATCGACGAGCACGAGGACCCTGATGACGAGGACCAGACCGTAGAGGTAACCGACTACAAGATGTACAAGGTAAGGAACGAGGAAGCATCCGGAGAGAACAACAAGTATGGATTCGAACCGGGCGAGCAGGTCACATACGATGTAGTGATCGAGAACGTCTCAAGCCATGCTTCACTCACCATGGATGTAACGGACAAGTTCGTTGAGAAGCCTGAGTACTTCGGCACACCGTTCGTGCTCGAAGTAGAGGGCGCTACGGAGAATTCCAGATCCTCTGACGGCAACAAGGTCAACATCACGATCCTGGCGGGCGAGACGGCGACTGTTACATATGCAGCCAGGATCGATAAGAACGCCGAGTCGTATCTTGCAAAGGCTGCCAAGGATTCCGATTCGCTTGACGCAGATGGGAATGACTGCAACAGGACAGACAGGGTCAACCGGCCTGATGAGAAAGACGGCTACAGGAACGAGGCTTCGACCACGGATGTCGTTCCGAACAATCCGGACAAGCCGGACGAGCCATACCAGCCGCTTGAACCGAAGGATGACGACTCGCAGACGCCTGTCAGGAATCCGGAGATCGGAACGTATCTCTCAGACAAGGCAGGCGCCAAGGAGATAGATCCTAGCGACACAACAACGCTTATCGACAAGGTAACTTACTCAGGACTCACGCCGGGCAGGAAGTACGCTGTAGTAGGCGAACTGATGGTAAAGGAATCAGCGGATCCTCTGGTAGAAAACGGCAAGCCTGTTAAGGCAGTCGGCATTTTCACTCCGAATGCATCCTCGGGAACCACGGACGTGACGTTCACGATCAATACCAAGGGCCTTGCAGGAAAGCAGCTCGTTGCATTTGAAACGGCATACAGAGTAGAAGGCATCGATGATTCAGAGCTTGCCACACCGAAGGATGTGGAAGAAAAAGGCTTCCCTGTAGCTGAGCACAAGAACATCAAAGACAAGGCGCAGACAGTCTACTTCAGGGCTCCTGGCAAGCCTCACGCTCCGAAGACAGGCGAAGACTTCATGACTTTCTTCATCGGCGCTGCGTTCCTTATGATGGCATCGCTTGCTGTCATAGCAACAGTCATAAGAAGAAGAGGCCGCATCTGATCAGCGGATCATTTCAGAAAACAATAATTCCAGAAAAGCAGGGGAAGGGCATCAGGCCCTTCTTCCTGCCAAATCGGAGGTAACAAAAATGAAATTCATTAAATCCATAACGAAGGGGAGCATAGCCTTACTGGCAATATTCCTTCTTCTTACAGCGACAGTAGCTCCGGGATTCGCTGAGGACACAGAGGGCAAATCCCCGGATACAGCTCCGATAGTCGCAGAGGGCACGGAGAACGAAACCTCGGAAACGGCTCCTGCAGTCGCTGATGATACAAAGGGCGAAACCCCGGAAACAGCTCCGGCAGCCGCTGGGGACACTCAGGACAAAGCTCCTGCAGCAGCTCCTGCAGCAACTTCGGACACCGAGGGCGAATCCCCTGAAGAGATAGAAAGAAGGCTGGTCTGGGACAATATCGTTCCGGGCGGCAGAAAAGGCCTTCTTCGCGCTTCAGGAAACAGCATCACGTATACAAGCGCACATATAGGCGGCGCTTCGGGCATGAACCCTGCAACAACTTTCACGGTGACAGGATCTTCGGATTATAAAGGATATGCGGGACTGTGCTCATATGTCGGCATAGACGCAGCAAGCTCGGGCTCGGCGACCGTAGTAAGCAAAGTATCCAACAATTCCAAAGTCGCTAAAATGGTCTACCAGATGGTATATCAAAGAAAGTGGCTGGAATCGCCGAGAGTCAGTCAGAGCATTTACGGAACCGTACCCGGCGTTACGTCGAGCACGACCTGGTCGCTCGGCCAGCTTGTAAACTGCGTCGTACAGATAGACAACATGGGCGCAAGCACTTTCCTGGATGCCTGGGGAGACAACAACATAACCGCTCCGCGCGTAGTAGACTGGTATAACAGCTACAATGTATCGGGCATCACAGTGCCTTCCGGCTTTGAAATGTACAAGTGCAACGCTGGAAGCAACCAGCCTTTCTATATCTATACTCTGAAGACAACGGGAAAGGTAAACATTAAAAAAACTTCCTCAAACACTTCCATTACCGGATAGGCATAGGAAAGAACCATGTCTTTTCAGACATAGTTAAACCGGGGGGCAGGCGAGCAGCCTGCCCCTCAACTTCATGTATCCGGCGCACTGATAGTTCGGATGCATATACGGCGGATGATAGGTCATGCCGGGTTCAAGTCCCGGATCCGCCAGTATAACGGCCCGGAAGGGCAAACAGAAAGTAGCATTAGAACTCTTTCTTCAAGCTCGGGCGGGGGCATCTCCGCCCGCCTCCATTTGAAAGAAAGCATGCTGCAGGCAGACGGAAGGAATAATTCAAATGAAAGAGATTAAAAGAATATCGGCTATGCTACTGAGCCTGGCGCTTCTGCTGGCTCCGGTAACGCAGCCTTCCTATGCGGAAGGTGAATATTCCGTAAGATACGCATATTCAGGCACGCTTCCGCAGGCTGTGACGGACACCCTGCCGGAAGACACGAACACATACGAGGACCAGACGGAAATAACTGCAAAGAGCCCCAGCAGCACTAAGGTAGTTACAGAAGATAAAAGATATACCTTTGATGGATGGGATCAGCAGAAGAAAACGATAGACGGCTCCGACATAACTTTCACGGGGACGTGGAGCGAAGAAAACGTCATATATAAGATAGAGGGCGCTGTATATCAGTATCCTTTCGGATCGTCAGAGACATCAGGCTCACCGAAAAGCGGAGTGCCCGTAAGGATAGCGCTTGCCAACGGCAGCACGACTGTAACGACAGGTTCAGACGGCAAGTTCAGCTATGCGTTCGCCGGCCCTGATGAGAGAAAGGCAAGCGGCACATACTCCTGGACTATAGCAGGCGACAGCGATCATTACAGTGCGTCCGGTACGGCCGACGAAGGTTCGGACGAAGATCCTGTCGAAAATAAGCTGTATATACAGGGCCGCTATATCCCGCAGGCATCGGACTATCAGTTCGTTGAATCGGACAACGTAAAGAAGATAGGAAATAAGACCTGGGTAAACGGGGCCGGGACATATGCCATAGAGGGCTTGTCCGGAAAGCAGCTCTCGACGAGCCTCGACGGGACGGCGTCAGATTCCATTGACATATCGGTATCTGACAACGGAGTTCTTGACAGCTTCTTTGTCTTCGTGAACGGCTGGTGTTCAAAGATACTTGTAGGCCAGAAAGTCAATGTTGACCACGGCGCGCCGGTCGTCAATTCGGTATCAATCGAAGCAGCAAACAGCAATACCTACGTGAAGGAGCACGGCGTATACGGCAGGGAAAAAGCCGAGCTGATCCTTACGACTGACATCACCGAAGAGAGCCAAATCAATGAAGTCTATCTTTTCAGTACGGTAGACGGGAAGACCAGGCGCTACGACGCAGCTGCGGTTTCAGGATCCGCTGACAAATACAGCGTTGCTATCCCGCTTCCAGACGAAGAGACCATCATGGATGCACAGCTTGTGAAGCTTGTTGCGACAGACATTTTTGGCAACAGATCGAACGAGGTGCTCATTGCCCAGTTTGAGGAAGGATCAAGCGTGACGCTCGAACAGATCGCGCCGGCCATCACGAAAAGCGAGTCCGGGAAAAAATCGGATTACGGCTGGTATTCGGAAAAGCCGACTCTTACTGCGCAGGCCAAGGACGACATCTCAGGTCTTGCGTCGCTTAAACTATCCGGAGAGGGAAGCACTATAGCGGAGGAAACGTATTCAGACAAGGTTACAGAACGGAAAACGGTATCCGGCAAGGCGGAATTCACAGAAGAATCATCAAGCGGGTCTTACACATACACCGTGGAAGCTAAAGACAATTCCGGCAATGTCAGCACCGATACGTTCCGGGTAAAGATCGACCTCACGGCGCCGGCTCTGGAGGTTACCGGCGTAGAAAGCGGCGAGCACTACAGGAGCGGCCCGACCATAAAGATAGCAGAGGAAGAGAAATACTATACGGAAGAAGGCAACCGCATTTTCGTAAAGGCTGTGCGGGACGGCAAGACCGTGTTCGACAAGACCTATACAAAAGTTGACTCTGTATCCGTCCCGTCCTCTGTGTTTGATGCAGACGGCGTTTACGCTGTGACGATCTCCGCGAAGGACGCGGCTGATAACGGGTCTGAAACGCTGTCGTACACCTTTGTAAAAGACTCTACCGCGCCTGTCGTGACTGTAAGCGGTGTCAGGGAAGGCGCGTTCTACAACAAAAGGCAGACAGTTACGGTCAGCGTCGTCGAGAAGAACTATTCGACCGACAACGTAACCATAAGCGCCGTCAAGAAGCTCGGGAACAGCACAAGGAACATGGGCTTCCCGTGGAGCAATACGGGAGTTGAAAGCGAAAGCTCAAAGACCTTCAGCGAAACGGGCACTTATACGATAACCGCCACCGCGGTAGACAAGGCCGGAAACCAGGGCGGACCAAAGAGCGTGAGCTTCACGGTCGACACGGAGCCGCCTGTGATCACCATAACGGGAGTCAAGGACGGCGGTGTCTACACCTACGGGCAGAGCCTTAATCCGGATGCCATCGTAGAAGACGATTATCTTGCTTCTAAGAGCATTTTCTTCACTAAGGGAGGCCAGCCTGTATCCAATCCTTCCTTCGCTCAAATCAAAGAAAATGACGGCGTATACACCATGACGGTCATAGCCTCAGACAAGGCAGGCAACACCGCAAGAAAAGAGATAACCTTCGTCGTGAACCGCTTCGGATCATGGTTCGAATACAACACCGCGGTCAAGGATCTGCAGGGCAGGGCTGTGCAGAACGTCACCTCCGACCTCATCATAACAGAGCACAACGTATCCAGGGTCACTGAGTCCAAGGTCATGCTCTATAAGGACGGCAAAGCCGGAGAAGGAGGGACCACCTCCGCGAACGAGGGCGGCGCCGAAAAGATCTATACCCACACATACAGCAGAGGCCTGTTCGAGGAAGAAGGCGCCTATGAGATCAACGTCATTTCAAAAGACGAAGCCGGGAACGAGATGGAATCCAAAGAAGAAAACGGCAAGGTATTCTTCTATGTTGACAGGACCAAACCAAACATAACCGTAGAAGGCATCGACCCTAAAGGCATAAAGGCCGAAAGCGCGGCTCTTACGGTCCGTGCAAGCGATCTTCTGTCAGGCGTTGACACAGTCGAAGCAACCGTAGACGGACAGCCTGTGAAGCTCGCCGAAACGGATAATGACGGAGAATGGGCCCTGACTCTGGGAGAGGGTCTGAGACAGTCCGTCAGGATACGTTCAACGGACAACGCCGGCAACGAGGCAGTATACGAAGACAGCGTATCCGTATCCGCAAACGCATTCAAGCTCTGGTTCGACAGGATCGGCAAGTTCCTGATAGGAGGTCTCCTGCTTCTCGGACTTCTCGGCGGCTTGTTCTTCTTCGCAAAGAGAAGAGAAGATGACGATGAAGAGCTGAATATTTAAGGTAAATGCAACACTCAGAGTAAATGCAACGAAAGCACTGGTATATCAAGCTGCCAGTGCTTTTTGGTAAACGAAAAATCAAGGTTTAGAGGCACCAAAATCTGCTAAAAAGAGCGCACAAAACCACCCGGCATGGCGGTTTGTCCGTATTTGTCGGGTTTAATGCAACGCCTGTTGCGTTAACATTGGAGATAGTTATTTATCTCTGGCTTTGGCTTTCTCGTAAGCTTCTTTCAGCAGCTGAGGCTTAAGCATGACCTCGTTTGCGGGTATCTTGTACAGTCCGAGCAGATCAAAGAAATCTTCCGGGAATACATCCATCGCCAGGTCATAAGCGCATTTGCCGAAAGACTTCTTACGGCAATAACTGTTTATGTGGTTCATCATGAGCGAGACATCTTCCTGTGTGTATGGCACAAGAGATGTGCTCTTCGGTATAACATCACGAATCAGTCTGTGGTTGTTTTCGCAGGATGCCTTCTCATCGGAGCGGTTCGGTTCACAGTAAAACACATGCGTGCGTCTAAGCTTCGGATCAAAGACAGATCTCTCGATGCCGAAAACATCAGCGAACTCACTCCCGTTATCTGTAAGTATTACCGGGAAGATCCTACAGAATAGGTCGTATCCAAGAAGATGCTCTATGGCATCAAGCTTGGTAACGACATTGAAAGCTGTATGCTCTGCAAGATAGAAAGAGAGCTGCATCTGAAGGCCGGGGAAATGGATAGTGAGCAGGGCAGGCGGTTCGTCCCGTTTGCCAATCACGCAGTCCATCTCGGTGTGGAAGGTGTCGTTCTCGGCCATGTATTTGATGAAATCGCCGTACATATGACCGACCTTGGCCTCACGGATCATCTTGGAGACTTTCTCCCCGTGACGCTCAGTTTTACGCGGTTTGCGACGGAGCTTCTGTTTGAGATCTATGTTGCCTGCTTCAAGCTCTCCGCTGTCTACTATCCTGTAGAGAGTTGAGAGACTGACAGGCAGCACGTTGTTCTGGATTATGTGGTAAGGTGACTGGCCTTTCCTTATGAGAGGAGACACCGTGCTGTCGATGTCGATCAGCTCGCCAAGAGTCAGATCGAATCCGCTGCGGCGGTCTTTGAGCAGAGAGAGATACTTTCTGTGAGCATCGCTGGCGAAGTACAGCTTCCGGTCTCGAGAGCATGGCACAGGTTTTCTGTTCAGGTATTTGCAGCCATTACACACATGAGGCGAGACCTGAAGCTTGTCGCATTCCCACACTTCGTATTTATCACACCACTCATAGCAGGTCGTTCTGCATCTGTTGCGGCATAATACATTACAGTCTGTCCTGCCGCAAGCATGATGGACCTGGCATGAGTTGATGTGAGCGCAGTTGTTTGCGTAGTCCTTGACCAAGTTACAGTTGCGTTCGATCTCACGTTTAACGGAAGAGGGCGCTTTTCCAAGTTCCCTTGCAATAGAACGAATAGAATGGCCGTGGTTGAGACCATATTCGATCTTGGCTCGGTCTTCCAAAGTGAAGTGAGAACCCTTTTTAGGAGGCGATTTAATTGATTGTTTAGACACAATAAACCTTTCTGGGCACACACCCAACCAGGCACTCTCAGACCCGTAAAAGCGTAAAAAACTGTCATTATGACACATTTTTCATTGACAAAACGTCTTACTGCAACCATAATTTAGGTACAATAATACGGGGTGTCCGAAGGGCACCAATTTAAGAGGAAGTCTTAGAAATGCAGCTTTTCGACGAGGAGCATTCCTAGGGCTTTTTGCTTGTTCGGGTATTGTAACATAGCGGTGCTGGAGAACCTAGCGATCTGGGGATGCCTTTTTAATAAATCTAAGATATGGGAGCCACAGCTCCCTTTTTGTTGAAAGGGGCACCATCATGAAGAAGGATGAAAAAAGGGAAACGGCGGGCTATGAAAAAAGCCCGTTGAATCCTACAACAAATAGAAATTATGTAGAAGAGATAGAAAAATCTATACGGTTATTAGATCAAAGTAAAGAAGCGGAATTCTTTAAAAACTCCATTAACGACGGATATCCAGATGAGAATCTTGAAATAACGCGCTGAACTGTAGACAACACATATTGAGGATCACGACTTTCAGAAACTATAGCCATATCATATGTAAAAAGCAAAATGAAACGGGAATATATATCTGTAAAGCAGAATGGATCAAAGGAGTGAGGTTCAATGAGATTGTATGTAACAGATGCAACATGTCCACACCTGACAGCCTGAGAAATACGTTTATTCCCATCAATTATATATGGCTTTAACAACTTTAATTGTGAAGAACTTTTAGGGAAATCAACAGCTAAGATAGATGTGTAGTCATCTTTATAAGGCGCATTTTCTTCGTTCGAATAGATGATACTTCTTTCGGATTCAATGAAATGACGAGAAACATTTAGCTCGTTCTTTACAAGTTTCTCAATAATAGTCGGTATTGTGAATCCTATCTCTACATCAGGCATAAAACTTAAAAGATAGCTTTGCCCCATGATGTTGTCTGTATTCACTAAGCCATAATTCTTCTCAGGAAGCACTTTAAGCCAAGGCATGAAAACATGATACATTTTATCAGTCACAGCCATATCAAGGTTCCTCTTTACATAATTGCAATAGCGAAGAAGATCGTCCTTATTCTGCATAACAAATACCTCCGATGAAATTATACCATAGCATTCATCGAGGTTACTGCAACACAATCGCTACTCAATGTAAACGCAACACTCCTTCTCTTCAGAGTAACTGCAACGGCTGTGTTGCATTAAAGATGCTAATTCAATAGATGACGATGAAGATGAAGAAGATCAGGATGAACAGCATTGACATTAATCTCTTTCTATCCCCCCGGCGGGGAGGGTATCCCCGCACGCCCCTCTGATAAATGAGGGGCGTTTTTTATTTTTTGCTCCGCTGTCAAAGCGCTCTGTTTTTTTGCAGATACAAGAATGATATATAAATATATCAGTTCGTTTAGTTTATTCGAAAAATGATATATAAATACAATAATGTTGTAAAAACTGGAATATTAAGCCGAATTTTAGCAGCACAAAAAGGTAGAATTAAGGCTTTTTATGATGTATGTTAATGCATGAAAGAACAGAAATCTGTGCACAAAAGGAGGCCGCATGAAAACCAGTGGAAAGAAGAACAAAGTCTTCCTGAATACCTATTACGTCAACCGGATCATCTCCAACAAAAGGATGACGCATGCAGAGCTGGCGAAAGAGATGGGCATCTCCCGCACTACGCTGCGGACATATCTGCAGAATCCCGAGAAGATAACCATCAGTATGGTAAACACTATGGCTGAAGCGCTTGGAGAACAGTTCCCGAAGGAACTTCTTTGTGAGGAATACGTATGATAGCGCAGGAGAAACTTGATTACAGGCTTCCGGATGATATCCTTGCTGTTGTCAAGGGCGATCTGTTCGAATTCAAGGAGACATTGAAAAAGTCGAGAGAAGTTGTCGACTATGCTGAAGACTACAGCCTTTATCCGACGATGAGCTACGGAGACGTCATCAGCTATACCATGCCTCCGTCCAACAGAAAGACGGACTATATAGCCGACGATGTATCCAGAAGAAGGATCGAGATAAGCGCTGCAAAAAACAAAGTCAAGGGCATAAGGGAGGGGATCCGCCGGGCGGCATACACCGCTCAGCCGAAGAAGCGCGTCAAGCTGAATGAAGATCTCGAAGACTATCTGCTCAACAAGATGCCCAATCAGAGCTCACTAAAGGACAAGGCAAAGATAGGACGGGATCCGAGAACCCTGAGGACATACACGGAAAGAGCATATTATTTCATAGCCGTCGAGCTGGGCTACATAAGCATAGACAAAGACATCCAGCTTGCTGAGAACCAGATAAACCGGAAGATAATACATGAGTAAGAGAAAACGCCGGGAGGCTGCGCATCTTGCCTATAACAGGCCGAGCATGGGCTACAAGAAGAATCTGGCAAAGGGTCTCATCAACGAAGCCGGCCTGCCGGACGCCGGAGACAATAAAAAGCTTCTCAGAAACCTTAAAATAGCGCTTGCCGTATGGGCGGCCCTGACATTATGGGCAGTCATAGTAAGAGGCTTGAAGGGCCTCCTGGTATGGCTGGTGATAGGTCTCATCTGCAGTTTCCTCGTTCTCCTTTATGTAAACGGCCTCGACAGGAAGTACATAAGGGCGTACAAGGACCTGGGCGTTTCGAAGGAGCGGTTCCTGGAGGAGCTTGCAAGGACCAGGAAGCTTAACGAAAAGCAGCTTAAAAGGTTGTCAAAGCTATGGGACAAGACCAAAAAAGAGTAAAGCGCCCATTGGCGTTTAAATAAAAGATGTAATTGTCAAATATGGAGGAAAAGATCATGACAAAAGCAGAGTTTGTAGAAAAGTACGCAGAAAAGATGGCAATGAGCAAGAAGGATGCAGGAGCAGCAGTTGACGCGTTCTTCGAAGTCGTATCTGACGCGATGAAGAAAGGCGACAAGATCGTATTTCCTGGCGTATTTAAGGCGGAGGTAACGGAAAGAGCAGCAAGGATGGG
>JBGUME010000216.1:0-7978 GCA_045116695.1 Anaerovoracaceae bacterium
CGCGGACCGCAAAACGATATACCGTGACCTTGAAGAGCTGCGCAGATTCGGGATGGACATCATAACGTCCAAAGAAGGCCGTAACTGTTTCTACCACCTCGGCAGCCGTGACTTTGAACTTCCGGAGCTCAAACTCCTGGTTGACTCGGTGCAGTCATCCAAATTCATAACCGACAAGAAGTCAAAAGAACTGATCAAAAAGCTGGAGTCGTTGGTCAGCAAGTACGAGGGTTCCCGCCTGCATAGGCAGGTGATCATCGCAGGGCGCGTCAAGACCATGAACGAGAGCATCTACTACAACGTAGACAAGCTGCACGAGGCGATAGGCGCGGACAGGCAGATCCGTTTCAAGTACTTTGACTGGAACCTCAAGAAGGAGATGGAGCCCCGCTACGACGGCCGCTGGTATCAGCTGAGTCCGTGGGCGCTCATGTGGGATGACGAGAAGTACTATCTGGTCGCATATGACTCCACACACGACAAGGTGATCCACTATCGCGTCGACAAGATGACTGACATACGTGTCATTGATGAAAAGCGCGAGGGCAAATCTGCTTTCAAGGAATTCAACATCGCGCATTACACCAACACGCTGTTTGGCATGTATGCAGGTGATGAGACCAAGGTAATGCTGGAGGCGGAGAACCGGCTGGTGAGCGTTATAATAGATCGCTTCGGCAAGGACATAATCATAGTGCCGGTCGACGATGAGCATTTCAGGACCACGGTGACGGTCGCGGTCAGCAAGCAGTTCTTTGGCTGGATCATGGCGATCGACGGAGACGTTCGCATTGTGGCGCCGGACAGCGTGGTGGAGCAGATGAAGGAAACGATAAAGGAACTGTCGCAGCAGTACGGTATTTAGGCCGGCTGCAGAGGGAGGAAATATAATGGACTCTGCCGAGATATTGGCATCGTTGTTTGCGCTATTCTGGTGGGTGGTGCTGATAATATCATTCGAGAAGGACAGGAGCAGATATCGCAACTGTTACTTCCTTTTCTTTGCGCTGGTTTCCACAGTCGTGGCGGCTACGATGTTTGCGGATGGCCGCGAAGCCGAGACCCTGCTCACGGTGGCAGTGCTGACGGGCATCGCGATCTTTCTTGTGCCTGTCTTCCTGATACATAACGGCGTGGTAATGTATAAAAATGAAGGCCGCAGCCTTTCCAACATGCTTTCGCTGCTGTTTGGCATCGCGATAGGAGTGGGTGAGATCGGCACGGTCTATCTGGTGCTCACCGGCTGGCAGACGGATTTTGCCGTGCAGCATAAGGTGCTCACAAACATAATCGCATTCATTTCACTGTCCGTGATCTATGTCTCGGTGAGCTTTCTGCTGTTCCTGTTTTATTCACTGTTCCTGATGATACTTCCGCGCAAGAAAGACTTTGACTACGTGATCATCCACGGAGCCGGGCTTCTCGAGGGCAATAAGGTTTCCAGACTGCTCGCCGACCGTATCGACAAGGCTATCCTGGTCTATTCGACGGATCCATCTCCTACGATACTCATACCTTCCGGCGGCAAGGGCGGAGACGAGACCATATCCGAAGCCGAGGCCATGGCGGAGTATATGCTTGAGAAAGGGATACCGGAGAGCGATATACTGCTGGAAGACCAGTCGGCTACGACGCTGGATAACCTCAAAAATTCCAAAGCGCTGATCGATGCACGCGAGGGCCGCAAGTACACGGCTCTGGTAACGAGCAACTACCATGTCTACAGGGCTCTGAGATATTGCCGCAAGATAGGTCTGAAGTGCACCGGGATCGGCAGCCGCGTGGCAGCGTACTACTGGCCGAGCGCGCTGATCCGTGAATATGTGGCCATCCACAGAGAACCGAAACACCTGATCGCTTTTCTGGCCGGATGGGCGGTCGTGGCGGTGATACCGTTCCTGCCGGGGATATAAAGCTCAATAACAATCATAACCGGGCATTTTCTTTTTCAATTCACTTCATTTTAGGGGGCGCAAAGCCCCTTTTTTAATGCTGAAAGTCGCTTTTTTGGGACATGAAGCCCTATAGACTGTATTTGTCAGAGGTATTTCTGCAGCTGTCAGGAAAAGTGGACAGAAAAAGGAGGGCGCGATATGGATATCAAAAGTGTAATGACACATCTGGTAATCGTAATGGCCGTGTTTGCGGCAACTTTCTTTTTCGGAGGGGTGGTATAATACAGACATGATCATCCTAAAGATAATAGCAGGAATAATCGGGCTTTGCTTTGCTCTTTATCTGCTGCCGGCAATAGTGGGTATCTGCATAGGTTGGCTGTGTATAGGCAATGGCAACATTGGCGGAGGAGTTGCGGCTATCATTATTGGTATAGCTGCCAATGCTTATTGGCTGTGGAGCCTTTCCGAAGACGCCAGGACCGGAGGCTTGCATGAAGATGAGTGTCCGTTTTGCGGCAGCGGGGATACTGATGGCAGCCACTGCTATTCATGTGATGAAGATTTCTGACCCATGTTAGCAAAGGCACATATCACTATAGGAATGGCGGCAGCATTAACGATAGCTGCACCGGAGTCCATCCCGGAAGCATTGCCGGTGATCACGGGGGCGTCCTTAGGATGCCTCATTTGTGATCTGGATTGTGATAACCCTCGCGAAAAGCAGGATTCCTCACATTGGAGAATAGTGATGTTCGCGGTCGCGGCAGCGGCTCTCTTTGAGGATCATCATATAGACGCGGGCATGTGGCGTTCTGTCGCGCAGAGCGGATCATACCTTTGGTGCGCAGGCATTGCCGTATTCGCGCTCACCTGCGCGTTCGCGAGCGTCTCGAGCCACCGGGGTTTCTCGCATTCGTTTGCCGCGCTGATTCTCGAAGCGTTTTCACTGTGGCTCGTGTTCCCTGCTGCGGCAGTTCCTTTCGTTATAGCCTTTGCGTCACACCTTATACTCGATATGACAAACAAGAGGCCCGTGCGGGTATTCTATCCGCTTAAGAAAGGGATAAGCTTCGGCTGGTTCTACGCGGACCGGATGGCCAACAAAGTATGTGCTGCTATGTGCAGCGTGTGGCTGATAGCGGAAGTACTGCTCTTTCTGAGACAGCACTGACATGAAATCGATAGCATATAGACCTAAACCAGCGGCCTATGTGCTATTATTAGTTAGCAAACATTTCAGAAAAAGAGAAAGACCATGAGCAGCAATTATTGCAGAGAATGCGGTACCAGGCTGGTGCCGAGAGAACTTGAGAATGAGGGGGTCGTGCCGTACTGCCCGAAGTGCGAACAGTACAGGTTCCCGCAGTATAATGTGGCGGTCAGCATGATAGTCGTGAATGAAGAGAAGGACGAGATACTGCTGATCCAGCAATACGGAAGACCATCGTACATACTGGTCGCCGGATATGTCAGCAGAGGCGAGTCGCTCGAGGACGCGGTAGCCAGAGAAGTCCTCGAGGAGACCGGCATGACCGTTTCGCATATGAGGTTCAACCGCACACAGTTTTTTGAGAAGTCGGACACACTCATGTGCAACTTTACTGCGTTCGTAAAGGATTCGCACGAACTTGATCCTAACTATGAGATAGATTCGTATGCATGGTTCACGCGCGAGGAGGCAAGAGCAAACGTCCGTCCGAACAGCCTGGCGGAGTACTTCCTCGTTTCTTATCTTGACGAGTGACAGGAGATAAAATGAACAGAGCTGACAGAGCAGAAGAATTATTCAGACAAGGTTATAACTGTGGCCAGTCAGTCTTTGCGGCATTTGCAGATGTGCTTGGCATGACTGTTGAAGAGGCCGCGAAGATAGCGAGTCCGTTTGGCGCCGGATTCGGAAAGCTGAGAGAAGTGTGCGGTGCAGTATCAGGCATGACACTTGTCGCGGGATATCTGAAGGGCTATTCGGATCCTGCAGACTATGAGAGCAAGAAGGAAGTATACGCGCTTATCCGGAAAATGTGCGCAGAATTTGAAGACCGTCAGGGCTCTATCATCTGCAGAGAACTTCTGGGTCTGAAAAAGGGTGAGGACACGGCTGAGCCTGCCATACGCACGGAGGAGTATTATCAGAGCAGACCGTGCATCGGCGCGTGCAGGACAGCAGCTGAGATAGTCGAGAAAGAACTGATGGAATAAGATCCAACTGAACAGGAGGAAATCAGGAGAAAGAGATGAAGATACTTGTACTTGAGAGCAGCGGAAACATCAGAGGCTCATCCAACATGCTGGCAGACGAGTTCATCCGCGGAGCAGAAGAGAATGGCCATGAGGTCACCGTATATAACGTGATACGCAAGAATATCAAACCGTGCCTGGGATGCGGACACTGCGGCATGGCGGGCGATTGCGTTCTTGGTGATGATTATGAGCGCGAGCTGAAACCGATGATCATCGATACTGACATGATGGTCTTCGTTATGCCGGTCTATTACTACAACTGGCCTTCACAGCTGAAGGTCTGTGTCGACCGTTTCTACAGTTTCAACACTGAACTGGCGTCGATGCACAAGAAGACAGCTCTGCTGTCGGCGGCATGGGACGACACCGACGATGTGTTTGAAGGAACAGAGGCGTTCTACAAAAAGCTTTGCAGTTATATGAAGTTTGAGGACTGCGGCATGGTGCTTGGCAGAGGCTGCGGCACTCCGTCAATTACAAGAGCCGGAGCCTATCCGCAAAAGGCTTACGAACTGGGCAAGAGCATTTAGAGAAGAGCATGAATACGATAAACGTTGTTGCAGCAATAATAGTGAAGGACGGCGAGATATTCGCGACTCAGCGCGGCTACGGCGACTACAAGGACTGGTGGGAGTTTCCCGGCGGCAAAATAGAGCCGGGCGAGACGCCTGAGGAAGCACTCGTGCGCGAGATCCGCGAGGAGCTTCATGCTGAGATAGAGGTAGGCAGACTTGTTGATACCGTGGAATACGACTATCCGAAGTTCCACATGGTGATGCGATGCTACCTGTGCAGGCTGATCTCGGAAGAGATAGAACTTGTAGAACACGAAGCAGCGCGATGGCTTGACATAGACAGCGTGTGGTCGGTCAAATGGCTGCCATCAGATATAGAGGTTATAGAGGATCTGTTTGGAGGACAGTTTTGCGCGGAATGACGGATTACAAATTGATGAACAGTCAGCTTAAAAGTCTTTCAGAGGGAGTGGTGTGGGACGTTACCATACTTTCCAACGCCGCCGCTTTGCTGTGGGATTCTCTTAAGGACATAAACTGGGCCGGATTTTATCTTTTCCGCGGCAGCAGACTGGAGCTTGGACCTTTTCAGGGCAAACCTGCCTGCACTGTAATTGAAATCGGAAAAGGTGTCTGCGGGACAGCCGTGGCTGAAGACCGCACACAGCTTGTAAAGAACGTGCATGACTTCCTGGGGCACATTGCCTGTGACTCTGCCAGCAATTCGGAGATAGTCGTACCGGTACATGCCGGCGGAAAAATCTATGGCGTGCTGGACATAGACAGCCCTATCCTAGCCCGTTTCGATGAAGAGGACAAGGCGGGACTCGAGGAGTTTGTGCGCATATTGGAATCGATACTGGAGAAATAACGAAAAAAGATGAACTGGGAGATCCTTGAAGACAAATTGACCGCTCTTGGAGAGAGCGAAATGCAGATGTTCAGGTTCCTGCTGGACAGACCTGCCGGCGTGATCCTGACCGTTGAAACTGACAGGATGCTGGCAAGACTGCTTGCGGCAGAAGAACTGGCAGACATGGACGGCGACAAGGTGGTGATACCGCCCCTGGTACGCCGCGGATACAACAGTATCTGGACATCGGACCTGGAACTTAAATGGCAGAAGCGCAACTGGATGTACAAGTGTCTGGAAGCGGGCCAGTATCTCTACGGCGTGATGACATGGGACGTTCTGGAGCAGCTCTTCCGGCTGGCATATCCGAACGCGGACGCGAAAGAGATCTGCGATCTTTTCGATAGTACACCTGCTAACAGCCAGTGGTTCACCGAGCGTGACGGCAAGCTGGTGCTGAACGGCTTTGAGAAAGACGATTACTATAAGTTTCTTGAAGAGCAGATACAGGGCGACGTAGACTTTTACATCCCTTCCAAAGCCGAAGTGGAAGAGCTGTATGAACAGGGATGCCTGATCAGCCGCGAGTCACACGCAAGGCTGAGAGATTTTATAGCCGATACTTTCGGATGCGACAAGGACACTGCTTCGTTCAAGGTGCATGACCTTTACGAAGCGGTCAACAGCCATGTAAGGATGAACGATGCGGCAGAGGCGTTCGCCGCGGATGAGTCCGGACAGTTCAGGTTTCCCTCGGATGAGATAGAGGTGAAGTTCTTTGAACTCTACATGGAGATGAGCCGCGAGTGCCGTGTCAGGGACAACCGCGGACACGACTATTACGAGATGGTCGCGTTCATGTCGCTGAAAAACCGCGCGTCCGCAAATTCTGCTCCTGTGAAACGCGTCAAGGTAGGAAGAAACGATCCGTGCCCATGCGGCAGCGGAAAGAAATACAAGAATTGCTGCGGAAAGAACTGAGGGTAAGTCATGGGATTGTTCAGTAAAAAGAAGACCGAATATCCGGTGATACCGGAAGGCTGCGAGCCTGTTTTGAGATGCAGCATCTGCACCGGAGAACAGACACTCTGCGCCAGAGACCCTGAGACCGGAAAGCTGCACGAACTGATGCTCATCAGAAGGCCGGAGCAGCTTGAAGGCTTTTGCACGGAAAACGGCATATCACCGGAGAACATGATAAAAATATACTGAGTACTGGAGACCAAAAGACAAGGGGATGATGATATGAGAAATCATGAAGTAACGACGGTACAGCCGCTGCTGGATGCGCAGGGCGAACTCAGGGAGCCGGGCTGGTCGCGCGGACTGGTGCAGAAATACAACAGAGCGGACATCAAGGCGCCTAAATTCCGTATAAAGGAATGGGACTATTATCTTGTGACGGGCAAGGACTTTGCTGCCGCGTTCACTATTTCCGATGACGGTTACATAGGTCTGCAGTCGGTATCACTGCTCTGGCTCGGCGACGAACCATGGGAGCATACTGAGACTGTTCTGAACGCTTTTCCGATGGGCAAGCTGAGACTGCCTGAGGACTCATCATACGGTACTACCAGGTACAGCGACAAAAGGCTGCAGATGAGCTTCGAGGCTAAGTATCAGGCGAGACACATCAAATGCCATTTTGAGAACTTTATGGATGAGAAGCCTCTGGACGCCGAGATCATTCTTGAGCAGCCGCCGATGGATACGATGGTGATCGCGACGCCTTGGCCTGAGAAACACGCCTTCTACTATAACCAGAAGATCAACTGCATGAGAGCGTCCGGCTGGGTAAAGTTTGATGGAAAAAAGTATGAGTTCGATCCGAAGACCGATTTCGGAACGCTCGACTGGGGACGAGGCGTGTGGACATACGACAACACCTGGTTCTGGGGTTCCGGCAACGCGGATGTAGACGGCAACAGCTTTGGATGGAATATCGGCTATGGTTTCGGTGATACGAGCGCTGCTTCCGAGAACATACTCTTCTGGAACGGCAAGGCAAACAAGCTCGATGATGTCACCTTCAACATCCCGGACAGCGGATATATGGACAGGTGGACTTTTACCTCATCTGACGGCCGCTTCGAGATGGAATTCGAGCCTGTGCTCGACAGGGCTGCGTGTCTCGACTACAAGGTGATCGTTTCTGACCAGCATCAGGTGTTTGGCAGGATGAGCGGCAAGGCGGTCCTTGACGACGGCACTGAGGTCAATATCAGGGATGTCATGTGCTTTGCGGAGAAGGTGCATAATAAATACTAGAGAAACGATGGGAAACCATTATTGAAAAAGCGTTTGCAAAATGGCTCGGGGGAGTAAAAACCCCGAGTCATTTTATGCTCCGTTGTGATACAATTTATATGGTATGCGGACTATTAAATCAACGCATTATTGTAAGAGGGAAAAAAAATAAATGGAAACTAGACAAGACAAGCTTTTGAGGCTTGCGTCCGAGATGGCGAACA
>JBGUME010000217.1:0-4201 GCA_045116695.1 Anaerovoracaceae bacterium
CTCGGATGCTCGACGAACACGATGCTGCATCTTCCGGCGATAGCTCACGAGGCTCACGTCGAAATGGACTTCGACATGGCCAACGAGATCAGCTCAAAGACTCCTAATCTGTGCCACCTCGCTCCGGCGGGAGACACATTCATGGAAGATCTCGACAACGCGGGCGGAGTGTACGCGGTGATGAAGGAACTCACAAAGGGAGACCTTCTTGACCTCTCCGTAATGACTGTCACGACGAAGACCATGGGCGAGAACATAGAACACGCGGAGAACCTCGATCCTGAGATAATCCGTCCGTTCGATGATCCGTTCATGAAGACAGGCGGAATCGCCGTGCTCAAGGGCAACTTGGCTCCGGATGGCTGCGTCGTAAAACAGGCGGCGGTCAAGGAGTCGATGCTTCAGCATGAAGGTCCCGCGAGAGTCTTCGATTCGGAAGATGACGCAATCAAAGTCATCTACGAAGGCGGCATCAAACCTGGCGACGTTGTCGTCATCAGGTATGAAGGACCTAAGGGTGGTCCGGGAATGAGGGAGATGCTGAATCCTACATCCGCCATCGCGGGAATGGGGCTCGACGAATCGGTAGCGCTCATCACCGACGGCAGGTTCTCGGGAGCCACGAGAGGCGCGTCCATAGGGCATGTGAGCCCTGAGGCGGCATCGGGCGGAAACATCGCTCTTGTACACGAAGGCGACATGATCGCCATCGACATAGTCAACAAGACTATCGAACTCAAGGTTTCCGACGAAGAACTCGCGGAAAGACGTTCTTCATGGGTATGCCCTGAACCTAAGATAAAGACAGGATATCTCGCCAGATACGCGAAGCTCGTAAGCTCCGCGGACAAGGGCGCGATACTGGAATAGCAACTAATTTATACACCAGAGGGTAGATATGGATCAGGTCAGAATTTTCGACACTACGCTGAGAGACGGAGAGCAGTCACCGGGCTGCAGCATGAACCTCAATGAAAAGATCGAGGTCGCGCACTGTCTCGAAAAACTGAAGGTAGACATCATCGAAGCCGGCTTTGCCATCGTGTCTCCGGGAGATTTTGAATCGGTAAAGACGATAGCGGAGAACGTAAAGGACTGCACGGTCGCAAGTCTGGCGCGCTGCAACGCGAAGGACATCGACGCGGCATGGGAAGCCGTAAAAGGAGCGGTGGATCCGAGGATACACGTGTTCATCGCGACATCTCCGATTCACATGGAGTACAAACTCAAGATGACTCCGGAAGAAGTCCTTGAGCAGGCGGCGGCAATGGTCGCGTACGCGAGGAAGTACTGCTCGAACATAGAGTTCTCCGCGGAGGACGCGACGAGGAGCGACATCGAATTCCTCAAGAAGATCACGGCTGTCGCCATCGAAAGCGGCGCGACTACGATCAATCTTCCGGATACAGTGGGATATACGACTCCGGATGAGATGGAATACCTGATAAGAGAGGTGAAGGAGAACGTCAGAGGCGCAGAGAAGGCCGTCTTTTCAGTACATTGCCACAACGACCTCGGCATGGCCACAGCGAACTCACTCGCGGGCGTCCGCGGCGGCGCGAGGCAGATAGAGTGCACTGTCAACGGACTCGGAGAGCGCGCGGGCAACACTTCGATGGAAGAGGTGGTCATGGCTCTCAGGACAAGGCAGGATGAGTACGACGCCGACACAAGGATAGACGCGACGCAGATACACCGCGCCAGCAAGACGGTCTACAACATAATCGGACAGACCGCGCCTATAAACAAGCCTATCGTAGGCAGAAACGCTTTCACGCACGAGGCCGGGATACATCAGCACGGCGTACTTGCCAACAAGAAGACCTACGAGATCATGACTCCTGAGTCCGTTGGGCTCAAGATAAACAACATCGTCCTCGGAAAGCATTCCGGCAGACACGCGGTGGGCAAGAGGCTCGAAGAACTCGGATACAATCTGACGAAAGAGGAACTGGACAGCTGCTTCGAGGAGTTCAAGACCGTATGCGACAAAAAGAAGAATATCACGGACGCGGATCTCGAGGCCATAGCCACTCATCATACAGCTGATATCTACACCGATACGGAAGACGGCTACAAGCTCGACTGGTTCCAGCTGTCCACCAGCAACTTCACTACCGCGACGTGCACCGTAAGCCTCATCAAGGGCGAACAGAAATACCAGAATGTCGCGCTCGGCGACGGACCTATAGACGCGGCGTACAACGCCATAGACATGATCATGGAGCCGGCGGAGCATTCATTCGACATCTTCAACATCCACTCCATATCCGAAGGCAAGGATACGCTGGGCGATGTCACCGTCAAGGTGAACGCTCACGAACGCACATTTACGGGACGCGGTCTTTCAACAGACATCGTGGAAGCAAGCATAAATGCCTACCTCAAGGCTCTCAACAAGCTGGCGGCTTATGAAGCAGGGCTTGAAGCGGAGCGCGGATCGGCAGAGGCGTAGAAAGGGGGAGCATCATGGGTATGACGATGACGCAGAAGATACTGGCAGCGCATGCCGGACTTCCCGAAGTTAAAGCCGGCGACCTCATCGAGGCAAAGCTGGACATAGTGCTCGGAAACGATGTCACGACGCCGGTCGCAATAGGGGTATTCGAAAAGGCCGGATTCACCGAAGTCTTTGACAAGGACAGGATAGTCATAACGCTCGATCACTACACTCCATGCAAGGATATAAAGTCGGCCGAGCTCTGCAAGACCGCGAGGACCTTCGCGGCAAAGCATTCCATAAGTCACTTCTATGACGTCGGCGATGTGGGAATAGAGCACGCTCTCCTCCCTGAGCAGGGGATCGTGGGACCGGGAGACTGCATTATAGGAGCGGACTCCCACACATGCACCTACGGGGCGCTCGGAGCTTTCTCGACAGGTGTGGGATCAACGGACATGGCCGCGGGAATGGCATCGGGCCTCAACTGGTTCAAGGTGCCGTCAGCGATAAAGGTTGAGCTCAGCGGTAAGCCGTCCGGATATGTATCCGGTAAGGACGTGATACTGACTCTCATAGGAATGATAGGCGTGGACGGAGCTCTGTACAGATCGCTTGAGTTCACGGGTGACGGAGTCGCGAACCTCAGCATGGACGACAGATTCACGATCTGCAACATGGCGATCGAGGCCGGCGGCAAGAACGGCATATTCCCTGTGGATGACGTGACCATGGAATACGTGAGGGGCAGATTCAAAAGGGAGCCGGCCGTATTCGAGGCCGATCCGGACGCTGAATACGAGCGCTGTGTGAGCATAGATCTCTCGGAACTCGAGCCTGTGGTATCCCTGCCGCACCTTCCGTCAAATACAGTGAAGGCATCCGAAGCGGCGGGCATGCATATAGACCAGGTGGTCATAGGATCGTGCACGAACGGCCGCATGAGCGACATGAGGATCGCGGCGGATATCATGAAGGGCCGCAGGGTTGCTGACGGCGTCCGCTGTATAGTGATACCGGCGACTCAGCAGATATACCTGCAGTGCCTTGAAGAGGGCATCATAAAGACATTTATCGAGGCGGGATGCGCCGTATCGGCTCCGACCTGCGGACCTTGCCTCGGAGGACACATGGGAGTCATGGCGGACGGCGAAAGGGCTGTGGCCACGACAAACAGAAACTTCGTGGGACGCATGGGACATACAGGAAGCGAGGTCGTGCTCGCGAGCCCGGCTGTCGCGGCGGCGTCCGCTCTGGCAGGCTGCATAGCCGTTCCGGGCGGAGCAGAGGCGTAAAGGAGGCAGGACATGATCAGAGGAAAAACATGGAAATTCGGCGATCACGTCGATACTGACGTCATAATCCCCGCCAGATATCTCAACGCGCCCGAACCGTCCGAACTCGCGAAACACTGCATGGAAGATATCGACGAGTCCTTCGCGGGAAGCGTCAGCAAGGGAGATATCATGGTAGGCGGCTGGAATTTCGGCTGCGGCTCATCCAGAGAGCACGCGCCTATCGCCATACAGGCGAGCGGAGTGTCCTGCGTCATAGCCGCCAGTTTTGCCCGCATCTTCTACAGGAACGCGATAAACATAGGGTTCCCGATACTTGAGTGTCCGGAAGCCAGCGAGGCCATAAAGGCCGGAGACATCGTTTCAGTTGACACAGAGACGGGAACGATAACGGACGAAACGACGGGAATGACCTTCAAAGCCAGGCCTTTCCCCGAATTCATAAAGAAAATAATTGAAAGCGGCG
>JBGUME010000218.1:0-2947 GCA_045116695.1 Anaerovoracaceae bacterium
ATGAGATCGCAGTCATGGACGGCGGGAAATGTATCATGCAGCTTAGAGGCGTGAGACCATTCTTCTCAGACAAATTCGATATTACAAAGCATAAGCGATACAAAGAACTGTCGGATTTTGATGAAGCGAACCTGTTTGATGTCGAAGCATTTTTATCCACGAAGCTGAAGATGAAAAAGAGTCAGATCGTGGAAACATACGAAATGGGTGTCGTCGAAGATGACGCCTGACAACTGAATAGGCATAAGGCTAAACGGACTCATAAGAGCAAACCTGATACCGGAGCCGCTACAACTGAATAAAGGAAGCAGACGATGAGCGCCTACCAAGCAAACATCATCATCTGCCCCAAGCGGGAATGGCATAACCAGACCCTGTGTTCATTTTATCACAAGAGAAGATGGCGCAGGGCTTTTTTATGCCTTCCGGAAGTAACGTAATCATTTTTCAAACAATCGGAAGGAGGAAAAACTGACTGTGCAAAAAGTCAGTTTTAAGAACAATCATGGGATTTTTTACTAATAGCGTAACAGCACTGAAGACCGTCGTAACCGCCATTGGAGCGGGTGTAGCCGTATGGGGAATCATCAACCTGCTTGAGGGCTACGGAAATGATAACCCCGGTGCAAAGAGCCAGGGAATTAAACAGCTGATGGCGGGCGGAGGTATCGTAATCATCGCCCAGACGGTGATCCCTCAGCTCACAACTCTCTTTTCATAAGGAGAACTTCGCGATAGATGAATACTATCGTTGAGAAGATTACCGAACTCATAAAGGAAATGCTGCAAGGCTGGGTAATGTCTAACCTCGAAGGAATGTTTACCGATGTGAATACAAAGGTAGGCACTATCGCCGGAGAGGTTAGTCAGACCCCGAGCGCATGGAATGCCAGCGTTTTCACTATGATACAGACCTTGTCAGATACGGTCATCATACCGATAGCCGGGATCATCATAACCTACGTGCTATGTTATGAGCTGATCACGATGGTCATAGACAAAAACAACATGCATGAATTCGATACTTCGCTTTTCTTCCGGTATCTCTTTAAGGCTTGCATCGCAGTAATGCTTCTTAGCAAGACTTCGGATATCGTCATGGCGATCTTTGATGTTGGCGGTCACATGGTAAATGAAGCCGCTACTGCGATCACGGGTTCTACTGCGCTAAATGTCGGAGCAACCATCCAGTCGATGTTCTCATCGCAGCTGTCAACCATGGAGATAGGTGAGTTAATTGGTCTCGGCATAGAAACTATGTTTTGCAGCTTCTGTATGAAGATCATGTCCGTTTTGATCACCGTCATTTTGTACGGACGTATGATCGAGATCTACCTTTATGTATCGGTAGCACCGGTGCCGTTTGCAACCCTTGTAAACAGGGAATGGGGCGGTATCGGATCAAACTATATCAAGGGATGTATAGCCTTGGCTTTTCAGGGATTTTTCATCATGGTCTGCGTTGCAATATATGCAGTCCTGGTCAACACGGTTACGGTGGCTTCAAACCTGCACTCAGCTTTGTGGCAGGTAATGGCTTATACCGTGGTGCTGTGCTTCACCCTGTTTAAGACAGGCTCTCTTGCAAAGAGCATCCTCAATGCACATTAAAAGACGGAGGTGACGAGCCTATGGCAATCGCAGTAGATGTGGCAAAGGATCCGAAGGCGATCAAGAGTAAGTTCATCGGGAACTTTACAAAACGTCAGGTCATTTGCTTTGGAGCGGCTGCCGTGGTTGGTATTCCCTTCTATCTGCTGACAAGAAAGGTAATCGGGACGGACGTGGCTGCCCTAATGATGGTGGCAGTCATGCTCCCGTTCTTCTTTATTGCAATGTATGAGAAGGACGGAGTACCTGCAGAGCAGTATTTAAAGCAGGTCATAGAGATGAAATTTATCCGGCCCGGGATACGCAGATATAAGGTAGAAAACCTCTACGAGCAGCTTAAAGAAAGAGAACTTAAAGAGAAGGAGGTGGAAGCTCTTGAACGCAAACAAAAAAGGTGGAAAGAAGAGCGCTACGGTCAAACAGAAAAGCAGGCCGGCTAAGAAGCCTGCAAATACCGTATCGCTTTTTCAGAAGTTTACAGGGCTTACGCTTTCTGAGCATCTGAAACTAAAGAAGCTTAAGAAAGAATTATCGGGAGATCCGGTACAGTCCGGTAAGCAGATTTCCACGCAGCAAACCATAACCTTTGACAAGATGTATAAGGACGGCATCTGCAAAGTAAGAAAAAACTATTATACGAAGATGATCGAATTCTTCGATCTGAACTATGTCCTGTTGGATGAGGATGAGAGAGCAGATATCCTGGGGCTGTACTCACAGCTGATCAATTACTTTGATCCCAGTATCGGTTTTCAGATATTCCTTTTTAACAGGCATGTGAATGAAGAAGTCCTTGCGGCACAGTTTGATATCGCCGCCCAGGGAGATAAGTTTGATGACATCCGTGAGGAGTTTTCAGACATGCTCAAAAACCTTTCCTCAAGGGGAAATAATGGTGTGATCAAAAGTAAGTATCTGATCTTCGGTATCGAAGCGGAGAACTTAAAGGAAGCGCGCCAGAGGTTCATAAGCATCGAAGCGGATATCATTAAG
The DNA here is from genome assembly GCA_045116695.1 of Anaerovoracaceae bacterium. Classification (GTDB taxonomy): domain Bacteria; phylum Bacillota; class Clostridia; order Peptostreptococcales; family Anaerovoracaceae; genus Crickella. Next base: position 2,605 of record JBGUME010000218.1, read on the forward strand.
AACTTAAGAAACCTTGGTACCAATGCCAAGTCCCTTGATGGAAAGGAGCGCCTTAGAGTCCTTTATGAGTTCTTCAATCAGGACAAGATGGAACCCTTCCATTTTTCATTTAAGGAAATGGCAGAGTCCGGTAACAGCGTGAAGGATTATATCGCACCGCAGGGCTTTGAATTCCGTTTCCCCGGAAGATACAAGATGGGGCATATGTTTGGCGCGACCAAGTATCTGGATATCATATCGCCGAAGTTAAACGATGAGCTTTTGAAGCGTCTGTTGGATATCGACAGCAACATTTCCATATCAATCCATATGCAGACGATAGAGCCGATCGAGGCTATCAAGC
>JBGUME010000219.1:0-2748 GCA_045116695.1 Anaerovoracaceae bacterium
CATATCCATGAAGCTGAATTCCGGTCCTGCGACTATCATCGCGCCTATGCCGATCAGTACTGCTGTCAGTACCGCGACCAGTACGGTCACGAATATCCACAGCGTTGCGGATATCGCCTTGTTTCCGATGTGCGCGGATACGCTTATAGGCAGCACGTGGTTGAAATATGCCTCGTCTCCCAGAAGGCTGTTGCTGTATCTCTGTACTATCATGATCACTGTCATCACGAAGATGGCTGTCGCAATTGCCGTGTACAGAAGTGCGGAAATGACTACCATGAATTCGGATTTTGAATCTGCCGACTGTGTAGTCAGACCGAGGAACAACGCCGTTGCGGCCCAGGCCGCGTACAGCGGCAGCAGTTTGCGTCCCATCGCAGGGATCTCGTATTTGAGCAGTTTACCTAACATTTGAATACCTCCCTGAAGAGTTTATCTACACTTTCGCCCCTCTCCTCGCGGATCTCGTCCGCGGCCTGATGAAGGACTACCTTGCCTTCCTTGAGGAACACCACGTCATCGAGTACCGACTCAACATCAGATATCAGATGCGTCGAGATGATGACTACAGCGTCCTCGTTGTAGTTCGAGATGATGGTTCTGAGAATGTAATCTCTCGTTGCCGGGTCGACTCCGCCGATCGGCTCATCCAACAGATATACCTCAGCCTTTCTTGCCATCACCAGGCAAAGCTGCAGCTTTTCCTTTGTTCCCTTGGACATCTTTTTCATCGCCTGCTTGCGGTCGATGCCCAGATCATCTACCATCGCTTCCGCCTTCTGTCTGTCGAAGTCTTCAAAAAAATCCTGGTAGATATCCATAAGCTGTGAAGCTGTCATGTAATCAGGAAGCGCGTTCCTGTCCGGCAGGTAGGCTACGACTCTCTTTGTCTCTACGCCCGGCTCCATGCCGTTTATGGTCACATTGCCTGCTGTCGGCTGGAGCAGTCCGTTCAATATCTTTATAAGCGTTGTCTTACCGCTTCCGTTAGGTCCCAGCAGACCGACTATCTGCCCCTTCTCGAGCTTGAGCGCTACGCTGTCCAGCGCAGTCAGGCTTCCGAATTGTTTTGTTACGTGATTGATCTCTATTCTTGCCATTATTCTCGCCTCCTCTACCTGATGTCCTCGAGCCATTTCTTCACGGCTCCGGCGATATCTTCGCCCGACATCCCTATCTTGCGGAGCTTGTCAGCAAACTCCTCGAAATACTTTCTGGCAAGTTCCTCATGCAAAGCCTTCAAAACTTTTTCCTCCTTAGTGACGAATCTTCCGCTGGTGCGCTCCGAGAAAACCAGTCCTTTGCGTTCGAGCTCTGCCAGCGCTTTCTGCATCGTGTTGGGATTGACTCCCGCATCCATTGCCAGATCCCTGACCGACGGCAGTTTCTCGCCGGGTTCATATGCCCCGCTGGCGATCCGCATCGTCATCTCGTCAATGATCTGGGAGTAGATCGGCACTCCGCCTTTGAAATCCCATTCCATTCTTTACTTCCTTTCTGCTGTCCGGCAGCTTTTATCGGCCGTGTATTGTGTTACGTATATACGTTTGTTTTGTATTATTGTATTAACTACTTAGTACAATAATACACACTTGCTTCCCTGTCAAGCCCCTTCTGGGATATTTCAGATTTGTAGTAGGTTTTTGCATATTCGCGGTTTCCGCTGATTTTTGATTTCACCTTTGTAGTAGGTGCAAGGTTGACTCCGTCATGCTTCGGAAAATGCAAAACAGTCAACATTGTAGTAGGTTTTGCCATGCTGCCAAAATTATTTTCCAAATAAAACGGAGCTCCTGTTACCTTTCGTTATGGCAGCTCCGATCGATAGCTCATATTGTTGTATGCTTTAAAGTGACGACCCTATCTTCCCCTGTAGTAGATGTATTCTTCTTCGAGCCCCTTCTCCCTGATCCATTGATACAGCGTGAGAATCTCGTCTCTCAGTATCGGCCTTGCATTTCTGTAGTATTCAAGCTGCTCTTTTTCCGGCAGACTGTCTGCATCCTGCATGGCATATTCGATCAGCGTATCAACAAGTGGATTGTTTGTCATTTTATCTGCCCTCCCTGGATGTACTTGGCATACTCTACATTATCATATCCAGTTACGGAGCTCTGTCAATAATGCTACAATGATGATACCGAATTCCCATAGTCATATATTACAGGAGAAGTAAAAATGGCTTTAGAGAAAAGAACCTATACGTTGAACGACCTCAAGGAATGTGACCTTGACGAGGCTCCTTCTCTTGATTTGCCTCATCTTGAGACGAAAGCACTGCTTATGCCAAAGGATGGCGGCAAGTACATGATATTCGTCACACAGGTAAAGAATACTTATCGTCCCGAAGGCGGCTGCCCGTTCTGCGGTTCGACTAACCTTCGGCTTGAGGGTCGGGCTGCACGACCTCGTCTTATACACGATGTAGTCCGCAATAATATGCGTGTTGATATAGCCTTCTTCCCGCCGAGAATGCTCTGCAAGGACTGCAGGCAGAAATTCACTCCGGAGGTAAAAGGCGTCTCCGGCGGAAGACAAATGACCAACCGCCTTGAGGAATTCCTTCGTATCGAATGCTTCCTGCAGCCATTCAATGTTCTGGCAGAAAGATCCGGTCTCTCCATGACCACCATCGAGAAGATCATCGATGAGGAGATCGATAAGTATGAAGAGCGACGCAAGGCTCATCCTCCAAAAGCGCCACGCGTTCTTGGCATCGATGAAAAACACATTGCGCATCTGATGCGT
>JBGUME010000220.1:0-5530 GCA_045116695.1 Anaerovoracaceae bacterium
ATTGATCTTTTTCTGAATAATGTATTTGCCCGGAGATTGAAAGAAAAACGGGGCTCATCAGCGGTCATGCTTGCGATGATGTTTGTCGGGTTCTCCATCTGTATAGCCGGCGCCATAGGAGTTTGCAGAAGGATCGTTGTCAGCAGTGAATGTGATACATTCGGCAAGCTTTGGACCAAGGCGATCCTTTCCGAATATGATGTCCATCTTTTTGAAGATTATTCATTAATGGCTTACTTCGGAAATGATGATGAGGTTACAGATAAACTGAATGCTTATCTAAAATATTCAGCACAGAACAAACTGGATGCTTCAATAAAGGGCGCTAATGCTGACCTTACGGGATATGAGCTTGGAGATCCCGCAAATTTCCGAAAGGCCATGGATCTGGGATTCGCAGGAAGTGCGGTACATGAACTCATAAGCGGCAGGGGCAGAGAATTCAGAGATCTTGACGATGGAACCGGCTTTGATGAAGAAGGCAGAGTGATCAACAACAGGGTCGTTCTGGACACATTGCCATCTCATGGAGTAGGCGGAACAGTATCCGGAGATACGTTGACTGAAAAAGCAAGATCATATGGTGATGAAGAGGGCGTCCTCAGTGTTCTTAGAGGTGCGGGAGCTGATGTTCTGATGATTGAAAGACGCTTCAATAATCATGTTACCAAAGCAGATGACAAAGACCATTTATTGGTTAATGAATGGGAATACATCATAAAAGGCAGCAATGATGACGAAGAAAACTACAGGGCATGCAGAAACAGGCTTTTTATCGCCAGAAATGCTTTGAATCTTGTATCAATTTACAGCGATCCGGAAAAGATGGAACTTATCATTTCTGTTGCGGAGTCCATAACTCCCGGACCTCTGGGACTGGTAACACAAGCCATTATTGCCGAGGCCTGGGCCGCGCTTGAAACAGAGGAGGATCTTGAAGATCTGTACAGGGACAAAAGGGTCCCGATCCTGAAATCAGCCGACCAGTGGAAAACCGGACTCGGAGCTGTTCTGGATTCTTCCGAAGTCCGGAAAAAGCTCGACGATGAATCAAAAGAATTACTTGAAGAAAAGAGGGGGGATCTGTCTGACCTGACTAATAAAACAGATACGGTAGCACAGTTCAAATACGGCCTGAATTACGATGAATACCTGATGATCATGATCATATCCCTGAACGAGAATGTAAGACTTCTGAGGATAATGGATCTCGTTCAGATCAATATGAAATACAGGTATTATAAGGACTTCAATCTGATGGAGTATTACACGGGTACAAGATTTAATCTGGAAGTGAATGGCAAAGACCATGAATTTGAAGACGCATATAAATAAAAAGGGCAGTTACATCATAGAAGCGGCAATAACATTGCCGGTATTCCTGATAGCCTTGATCGTTATGAGTTCGATAATACTCATGTACGCGTGCATCGAGGACTGCAATTTTATCGCTGCCAATGAACTCAGACGCGGAGCGGCAGAAGCGATCATTGCTGATACATCACCGGCGATCCCTTACAGGATAAGAAAAGAGATCGAATGGAACCATACGCAGATCAAGTCTACAAGGCTGAATGAAGCAGGCTTAAGGATCAGCAGATGGGGAACAGATGAGCTGATGACGATCAACTTCACGCTGAGACTCGCGACAGATAATCCGCTTGGGATCAAAGCGGAAGCTGACTACGACCTTTCACTTGTAACCAGAGCGTATGTCGGTAAAGAGAGAAATGAAACGAATATGTCGGCAGAGGAGTTTGCAGATGCGGATTCTGCACCGGTCTATGTATTTCCCAAAAGAGGAGAAAAATATCACTCTGAAGGATGCGGATTCCTGAATGCAGCATCAAGATCAGGGACGCTGACGGAATCGATGAGAAAAAAGTATAAATCATGCCCAACCTGCCACAGCGGCAGAGCTGAGGCAGGGTCATTGATCTACTACTTTCCTGCTGCAGGTGAAGACTACCATCTCCCGGGATGCGCTTCTTTGCAGAGAAACTACATAGAAATCGATAAAAGCACAGCAATAAAACGAGGCTACACAGCGTGCAGCAAGTGCGGGGGATAGCAAGGAGAATAGCTATGGAAAGAATAAAACAGGATATGACGGGATATAGAATGCCTGCTTACATAGAAGAAATACTTACACAGAATTACTGCGATAATTTTATGAGAATGTCGATCTTGAGAGATAATGGCAGCTATTCATTCAGCTATAAGCCGGGAAACCTTAATAAGCTGGATCCTGACAGCATGAGTCTTTATGACAAACTGCTGTTACTCAGGAATCTGATCAGCATGAGTGAGAGTACAGAAGATCATCTTATTGGATCTGAAAGCTATCTGCTCGAGCCGGAGCTGGTATATGCAAGAGGAAAGAATGTCGATATAGACAGTTTAAGGATCATGTACTACCCGGATGTAAAGAAGCTTGATTTCAGATATAAGATCGTACTGTTTGCTGACAGAATCATGAACAAGACGAAAAAAGAAGAGCGTGAGATGGCTGAGCGTATAAGAGAAGCAGCAGCACCCGGGGATATAAACAGGATAAAGCTCTTTCTCGACAAAGCCATAATCAGGCTTGAAAGCAGGATGAACGAGAATAAATACGGGAAGATCCAGAAATCATAATGGGAGATTATCATGAATACAATAAAACACACTATTACGATAATGCTGTCACTGCTTATGGTGATCGGTCTTATGACACCGGGAACAGCGGCTGATAAAGGAGACGATTCGAGCGATGACTATGAAGAGTGGCAGACTGAAAGTGATAACTATTCTGAGGATGAAGTCACAGTCACAATCGTTCTGGAGGGGCTGGAAACTGCAGAGATCCGCATTGCTGATTCCGAAATCTGGGAAAGCGTGGCAGATGGTGACAGTGTAAAAGCAGTAAGATCAGACAGCATAGAGATAAAAGGAAAAGAAGGATACTGGATATCTGCGGCGTATGGGGAGACCAGAAGTGAGGCAGAAGAATCTCCAGCTGCGACGATGTCTGAAACAGAAGGAGCTGATACTTCCGTAGGTGTAGATAATGACGGATATGTATATATCAGGGCTGCTTCTTCACAGAATACAGCGTCCGGAAATGCCGCTCAGGGTACAGAAGATCAGGAAGGGAATGTTTCGTGGGATAAAGTAAGCAATGCTCAGGCAGAAGCCGGTGCTGAAAAACCTACATCAGTATATGTGAAAGGGCAGCAGTTTTACGGAATGGCAACTGCGGTCTCAAGAGTGCTGCGCAATGGAGGGTCTACCATCACTTTCCGTCACGATACAGGCTGGATAAAGAATGAAACCAAAGTCAAGACAATAACAGCTGTATGTATTTCCGGCCGCAGCCGGGGACTTGCTTATGTAGGCGCTGTTTTTAACTATGTCGCCACGATCAAAGAAGTAAGCGGTAACGAGTACAAAATAGAGGTTGTATATTATCCAAGAAAAAATAAGCCAAATACATGGTATAACGGAGTGATGGCTTCAAAGGCACAGATCATGGCAAGAACATTATGGGTATCCCAGTACGTTCATACAGGGTATGTCAGAGTGCAGAAATCTGCAGGTCCGTCGTCCACGGATTTTTTAGGCGAATGCCCGATCAACTATACGCTTGGCGGAGCTAAATACTACCTGTACACAGACAGCTCGTGCACACAGAGAGCTAAGGATACCGACGGTGTGGACATCGTGCTGACAACAGACAAAAGCGGAGCAACAAATATTGTTGAAGTAGAACTCGGAGGCAGCAGCAGGACTTTCTGGGCTAAAGAAGTATTTGCATCGAAGGGATACAAACATGATACGACCGTGCAGAGCGTTGTTGTTTCTACAGATAACTCTGAAAGCCATCCTGCAGTGATAAGGTCAAGCGAACCGCCGTCAATGGGAATGCCGGACTTCAAAGTGTACAAACTGGACCCAAGCGGGAGATATGGATGGAACAAACTCATAGGGGCGGAATATGAGATCAGCTACTATGACGTGACAGCCAAAACAGACATAGGATCTGCGGCTCCAAAACGCAGATGGATATTCAGTACGCGAAAGATAGAAGGAGACACTCCGAAGGATGGGTATCACGCAGGCATCGACTGGAAAACGGATAATGTTCTTCCCGGCAGCGATGCGTTCTATCTGGAAAATGAAAAAAGGATAATACCTTGCGGATGGTTCACCATCAGGGAGGTAAGAGCTCCGTCAGGGCTCGCTCTGGATGATACAGTAACATATGGTAAGGTCTTCCAGCCTTCGAACGGGGCATCTGCGGAAGTAGTGATAGAAGGAGTCAACAACAGCAATATAGAGGTCGTTGTACAGGATGCGCCACAAGCTGTAAAGCTGATAATAGACAAGAAGGATGCTTCTACGGGGAAAAACATCGCACGTGAAAACGTCTCTGATCATAGCAGCACTAGGCTTACCCGCTTTGCCAGTCTTGCGGGCGCGGAATACGAAGTGTATTACGATGACAATGACCTTTCCGCTCCGGAACTGGTAGGAAAAATCATCACGGATGAGAATGGACATGGCGAACTCGAAACCAGGACTCTTGGTGATAAAAGATTTATTGGTGATAAACTGGCCCTTGGGAGCTACATGATAAGGGAAGTCAAAGCGCCTCGGGGCTATGTGCGGGACAAGTTTGTGCTTTCAAAGGACACACAGAAAGTCAGAGATGATGGAACGATCGAAGTAAAATGCATGTACGATGACAACGGGAGAGCAGTCCTAAAAACGATCAAAGGCAATTACGGCAGCGGCAGCCATATGTTCAGAACAAGGGCCGAAACTGAGAATACAGGTGTTTTCAACTATTCTGTCTCTTCACCGGAAGAGCCCATAAGGACATATATCAGAAAAATCGATGCAGCTACAAGCAAAGAACTACCCGGAGCCAGTCTGCAGATAATATCAGACAATGAAGAGGACAGGGGCACTATTGTTGAGCAATGGGTAAGCACATCACAGGAACACCTGGTATGGGCGCTTCCTGAGGGCAGATACATATTGCGCGAGATAAGCGCGCCTTATGGATATGATATCGCGGAAGACATAAGATTTGAAATAAAGGCGGACGTGATCATCAACAGGATAGAAATGAAGAATAAACCGGTAACATTGAGTACGTCAGCGACCGATGCGTTAAGTGACACACACCATGGGATTTTTTCGGATGAAGAATATATCAGAGATATTATCCTGATCACAGGACTGTATAAAGGGAGAGAATACACAGTCAGCGGCAAGCTGGTGGACAAAGCAACCGGAAAAGCGATCAAAGACTGTGAAGGAAATGATGCAATAAGCGAAAAGTCATTTACCGCAAGCGGCGACAGCATGGAGGTGGAAATGGTATTCAAGCCTGACACATCATCATTCACCAGTGAAACAGCTGCAGTCGTATTTGAAAAACTATACAGGAAGGCAAATGAAGAAAAACTTGTTGAGATAGCAAAACACGAGGATCTGAAAGCTGAAACTCAAACGGTCTACTATGGGGGGATCGTAAAAACCT